>CACZPY010000210.1 GCA_902783135.1 uncultured bacterium | reverse complement strand
GCGGGGTCGATGTGCTTTGGGGACAAGCCCAAAGCACCCCCCGCCGTTAGACCCCACGGCGCCGCTCCGCGCCGCCGCCCGAAGGGGCAGCCGCAAGCGGCTTTCCCCCTCGGGCTCCTCCTTGCCGGCGTGCGCAAGGAAAGATGGGCGTAGGCAGACGTTCCTTTACATTTCGCGCGCCTGCGCTCGGCGGCAACCGCCTCGCAAGAAGCGGGTGTGAATAAAACCAACGTAATCGGTGATCCCCCCTCCGCCCGCGTTTATTTCGATGATTTTTGATCCGGGAGCTTGCATTACCGTTTTTTGTACACTATATTGAACCAAAGTTCACTTTTACAAACCAACTTTTGCCGTGGGAGCGGAAGATGAAGGCGATAAGCAAGAGCAGACGCGGAGTCGGGCTGGAACTGGTGGAGGTCCCGATACCGGAGTACGGAGTCAACGACGTGCTGATCAAGATCGAAAAGACGGCGATCTGCGGCACCGACGTGCACATCTACAAGGACGATCCGTGGTCGCAGGCGACGGTGAAGACGCCGCTGGTGATCGGTCATGAGTTCGTCGGTCGGGTCGCCGCCTTCGGCAGCAACGTCCACGACGTTCAGGAAGGCGAACTCGTGAGCGGCGAAGGGCACATCGTCTGCGGACGCTGTCGCAACTGTCTGGCGGGGCGCCGCCACCTCTGCAACGCGACGAGCGGGGTCGGCGTGAACCGGCAGGGCGCCTTCGCCGAGTACATCGCGATCCCGGTGACGAACGTCTGGCACTGCAACGAAAAGATCCCGACGGACGTTCTGGCGTGCTTCGATCCGCTGGGCAACGCGACGCACACCGCGCTGTCGTTCGAACTCTTGGGCGAGGACGTGCTGATCACCGGCGCCGGCCCCATCGGGATCATGGCGGCGGCGATCGCGCACCATGCCGGGGCGCGCTACGTGGTCATCACCGACGTCAGCGACGACCGGCTGGAACTCGCCAAACGCATGCCGGTCACCCGCACCGTAAACACCGCGCGCGAAAACCTGCGCGACGTGATGGCGGAACTCGGCATGAAGGAGGGATTCGACGTGGGGCTGGAGATGTCCGGCAGCCCGGCGGCGCTCAAGGGGATGATCGACACGATGAGCCACGGCGGCAAGATCGCGCTGCTGGGGATATTGCCCGACAACGCCGCGGTCGAATGGAGCAAGGTGATATTCAACGGATTGACGCTGCGTGGCATTTACGGCAGAAAGATGTTCGAGACGTGGTACAAGATGACCACCATGATCGAATCCGGACTGGACATCACCCCCATCATCACGCACCACTATCATTACACGGATTTCGACAAAGGCTTCCAGGCGATGCTGAGCGGCAAGTCGGGCAAAGTGATCCTGAACTGGCAGTGACAAACCATACAAGCGGAGGATATATACCATGTACGGAACATTCCAGCAGTATCTGAACGAAAAGCTCGCGGGCATCCGCGAAGCGGGACTTTACAAATCCGAACGGGTGATCTCGGGACCGCAGGGGGCGCGCATCCAAGTCGGCGGGCGCGAAGTCATCAACATGTGCGCCAACAACTATCTGGGGCTCGCGCACCATCCCGCGGTGGAGGCGGCGGCGAAGGCGATGATCGACCGCCGGGGCTACGGGCTGTCGTCCGTGCGCTTCATCTGCGGCAAGCAGGACATTCACGGCGAACTGGAACAAAAACTTTCGGAATTTCTGCATACCGACGATACGATCCTCTTCGGATCGTGCTTCGACGCGAACGGCGGCGTCTTCGAAGCGCTCCTGACCGCCGAGGACGCGATCATCAGCGACGAACTCAACCATGCCAGCATCATCGACGGCGTGCGGCTGTGCAAAGCGCAGCGCTTCCGCTACAAGAACAACGACATGGCGGATCTGGAACGGCAGCTCGTCGCGGCGAAGGACGCGCGCTTCCGGCTGATCGCCACCGACGGCGTCTTTTCGATGGACGGCTACATCGCCAATCTCAAGGGGGTCTGCGACCTCGCCGAGAAGTACGACGCGCTGGTGATGGTCGACGATTCGCACGCGGTGGGCGTCATAGGTCCCCACGGGCGCGGCAGCGTCGAATACTGCGGCGTCGAGGGCCGGGTGGACATCATCACCGGCACGCTGGGCAAGGCGCTGGGCGGCGCTTCGGGCGGATACGTCTCGGGGCGCAAGGAGATCGTCGAGATCCTGCGTCAGCACGCGCGGCCGTATCTTTTCAGCAACAGCGTGCCGCCGCCGGTGGTCGGAGCGTCGCTGGAGGCGCTGAAACTCGCGTCGGAGTCGAACGAACTCCGGGAAAAACTCGCCGCCAACGCGGCGCGCTTCCGGTCGCAGATGGAGGAGGCGGGCTTCACGCTGAACCCCGGCTGCCATCCGATCATCCCGGTGATGCTCGGCGACGCGGTCGTGGCGCAGAAGATGGCGGAAATACTGCTCCGCGAAGGGGTCTACGCGATCGGGTTCTTCTACCCGGTAGTGCCGAAGGGCAAGGCGCGCATCCGTGTGCAGTTGTCGGCGGCGCACAGCTTCGCGGACATCGACTGCGCGGTGGCGGCGTTCAAGACCGCGAAAAAGGAACTCGGGCTGTAAAACGGCACGCGAGGGCCTTTCGGCGATGACTGCCTTCTTCCGGCATCTTTCGTGCGGCATCGCGGCGGCGCTCGCCCTGTGGAGCGCCTCCGCCGCGGGGGACGAAACGTCCGGCGCGCCGCCGCATTTCAAAGAGGGCGACCGGATCGTCTGCCCCGGCGAGTATTCGGGGCACCTGCAGGGGATCGCGACCGACGGCAAGTCGATCTACTGGAGTTTCTCCGCCGGCGTCGTCCGCACCGACTTCAAGGGCAAACTGTTGGCGAGGGCGAAGGTCCCGTTCCACGGCGGCGACCCCTGCTGGTACGGGGAACGCCTCTACGTCCCGGTCGGCAACGACTTCAACCGCGAGCGGCCGAAAGGCAAAAAGTCGAACGAATGGATCTACGAGTTCGACTCCGCGTTGAAGCTCGTCAAAAAGCACCGGCTGACCAAGTTCCAATACGGCGCCGGGGGCATCGCCGCGCACAACGGACACTTCTTCGTCGTGGGCGGTCGTCCGCCCAGAAAGCCCGGCAACACGGTCTGGGAGTACGATTCCCGGTTCAAACCGGTCCGCCGTCACCCCGTGGCGTTCGATTCGGAAATGGGCATCCAGACGATCAACCGCGCCTTCGGCAGGTGGTATTTGGGGTGCTACGGCACGGACGGGTTCGCGGTCGTCACGGATGACCTTTTCGAGGTCACGGGGCGGGTCAGACCGCCGCTGACGGTCGGCATGATCCCGCTCGCGGAGGAAAATCTGGTGCTGGTCGGGGTGGCGGTCTGGAACAAGGATCAGCAACATTCGACCGCATACGCGACGGTGAGGCGGCTGCTCCCGGGGCCCGCGGCGAAACCGCCCGTCCGCCGCTGAACTCCTTGCAAAATCCTCCGCGCGGGTGTAGGTTAAGCAGTATACGGGATTTTGGGGATCGTAACGGTGATGATATCCTTTTTTCGGCTCTTTTCGTGCGGCATCGCGGCGGCGCTGCCGCTCCTCGTCTGCGCCGCGCCCGGCGAAAAAACCCCGGAGCCCCGCAGCCGCATCGTCTGCCCCGGCGAGTACAAGGGGCACCTGCAGGGGCTCGCGACCGACGGCAAGGCGATCTACTGGGTGTTTTCGCAGGATCTCGTGAAAACCGATTTCGCCGGGAAACTGCTGGCGCAGACGAAGGTCCCGCACCACGGCGGCGACCCCTGCTGGAGCCACGGCAAACTGTATGTCCCCGTCTGCGGAAGCGGCTTCAACCGCAAGCCCAAACCGGGGACCGTGCCGAAGAACCATGTCTACGTCTTCGACGCCGATCTGAAACTGCTCGAAACGCACCATATCCCCGAAACGGAGTACGGCGCGGGAGGCATGGCGGAAAAGGACGGGCACTTCTTCATCGTCGGCGGGCACCCCGCCGACACTCCCGGCAACACCGTGTACGAGTACGACGGCGACTTCAGACTGCGGCGGCGGCACGAGCTGGCATTCGACTCGCAAAAGGGGATCCAGACGATCAATCACGCGTTCGGGAAATGGTACTTCGGCTGTTACGGCACCGGCGGACTGACGGTCGAAACGGACGAGGATTTCCGCGTCACGCGGCGGCTGCGCCCCGGCTCCTCGGTCGGCATGATCGTGCTTTCGCACGGAGCGGTGCTGGTCGGCAGGATCGCGTTGACGGATAAGAAAAAACGCCGGAGCGCCGCCGCCGAAGTCATGCGTTTCACCGCGGCGGAACCCGGAAAAAAATAGGTCTTTCAAGACATCATGCACGCCCGACACCGCAAGATCCTCGAAATGCTGCATACCGACCGGCTGTACATCCCCGCCGCCGCCGCCGAACTCGGCGTGTCGGAAATGACGCTGCGCCGCGATCTGCGCGAACTCGAAGAGCAGAAACTCGTGATGATGGTCAAGGGCGGCGCGATCATGCATCCCGCGCGCTACGAACCGGAGAAGAGCCCGATGATGCTCACGCCGGAAAAATTCGCGCTGGCGGAGGCGCTCTACGACGAGATCATGCCGGCGGAGCGCATCTTCATCGGCTCGGGATTCACCGCTCTCGCCTTCGCCAAACTGCTCTCGCGCCGCCGTTCGGGGCGGATGACCATCGTGACCAATTCGCTGTCGGCGGCGGCGTCGCTGTTCCGCGCCCACCACCGGGTGATCCTGCTCGGCGGCGAACTGCGCGAAAACTCGCTGGAACTGGTCGGTTCGCTCGCCGAGCGCAACCTCGCGGATTTCGACATGGACTGGATGATCGCCGGCTGCGACAGCGCCTCCGCCGAGGTCGGCTTCTGCACCCGCGACCCCGATCTGGCGCGCCTCAAACAGCGGCTGCTGGGCGCCGCCGGACACGCCGCGATCATCACGGAGAGCACCAAATTCGGGCTCGACGCCCGCAAGGAATACGCCTTCGCCGCGCCTTATCAGGTGGATCTGCTCGTGACCGATCCGGGGCTGGACCCCGGCATCGCGGCGTCGCTGCGGAAGTCCGGGATGCAGCTGGTGATGCGCGCGGCGGCATCGGGAACGTCGTGGCGCTGACCCGGAGGAAGCATGATTTAAAAACCTTATCCTATACCGGAGAAAAGATGAAAATAGAACTGGGATTCCGTGACATCACGCTGCCGGTCGAAGTTCCGGAGCGCAATCTGCAGGCGGTGCTTCAGCCGTCGGCGATCGAAAACGACCTCGAAGAAGCGGAGATCGTGCGCCGCGCATTGGCGGAGCCGATCGGCACGCCGCGGCTGTGCGAGCTCGTGAAACCCGGGCAGAAGATCGTGATCGTCACTTCGGACATCACCCGCCCCATGCCCACCGCGCGGGTGATGCCGTTCGTGCTGGAGGAACTCGACCGCGCCGGGGTCCGCGACGAAGACGTGACGCTGGTCTTCGCCACCGGGGTCCACCGCAAGCCCCCCGCCGAGGAGTGCCGCAAGCTCGCGGGCGACCTCGCGTATTCGCGGATCAGGTGCATCGGTTCGGACAACGAGGATGTGGCGTATCTCGGGCGCACTTCGCGCGGCACCGAGGTCGAGATCATGCGGCTCGTCGTCGAAGCCGATGTGCGCATCTGCTTAGGCAACATCGAGTTCCACTACTTCGCCGGATTCAGCGGCGGCGCCAAGGCGATCGTCCCCGGCTGCGCCGCGCGCCGTACGATCAAGGCGAACCATTCGCTGATGATGTCGCCGCGCTCGTTCGCCGGGAACATCGCCGACAACCCGGTGCGGCTGGATCTGGAGGAGGCGGTGTCGTTCCGCCCCGCCCAGTTCATATTGAACGTCGTCCTCGACGCGCACAAGCACATCAAGTACGCCGTCGCGGGGGATATGATCAAGGCGCACCGCGCGGGGTGCGAATTCCTGCGCAACGCCTATCTGTGCCCGATCGACGCCGAAGCGGATATCGTCGTCGCCTCGATGGGCGGCAGTCCCAAGGATCTCGATCTGTACCAGTCGCAGAAGGCGATCGACAACGCCTTTCACGCGGTGAAGCCGGGCGGGGTGATCATCCTCGCCGCCTCCTGCCGCGAGGGCTTCGGCGAAAAGACCTTCGAAGCGTGGTTCCGCGAAGCGAAGACGAGCGACGATCTGATCCGCCGCATCAAGGCGGACTTCCAGCTCGGCGGGCACAAGGCCGCCGCCATCGCCAAGACGCTCGCCAAGGCGCAGATCTGGCTGCGTTCCGACTTGCCGGACGAGGTCGTGCGCGGCGCGTTCCTCCGCCCGATCTCCGACGTGCAGGCGGCGCTCGACGAAGCGCTGGAACGCGCGGGCGCCGACGCGAAGGTGATCGTCATGCCCTACTCCGGCTCGACGCTCCCCGCGCTCCGCAAGTGATTTCGGTCTTACGATGCGAGGTTCTTGAACTTCAGCACCGTATCTTCGAGCGTGAAGCCCCAGTCTTTATAATCGCCGGAAGCAATCCTTTCGTCGAGATCGATGGTCGTACCGAGAATGGAAATTCCGTCGACCATCACGTCGAATTTGTCGTAGTTCGTGTCCGTTGCCGCGTCGACGATACTCCACTCGTTGTCGTCGCCGGTCGCCAAATTCAACGTGATGACGGTATTTTCCATGACCGTGAAGTCCGCCGCACTCCAGTTCAGCAGTGCGGTGTCAGCAAGCGCCGCATCGCGCTCCGCCACGTCGAAGGTCCACGCACTGTTGGTGACTTTGGTGGCCGCAGCCGTGAGCGTCATTGCGGTCGCTCCGTCGAGCGTGATGCCCGCGGCAAAGCCGCCGATCGCGCCCGAGAAGGTCCCGGTGTAGCCGCTGAATTTCAGCAGCGCGACATTGTCGTTGCCGGTGCTGTAGCTGTAACCGTTGGCGGCGCAACTGAAGTCCTGCGCCCCCGAGAAGATCACGACGGCATTGCCGTTCACCGTATCGCCGGCGAGCTGTCCTCTCGCATAGACCGCGCCCGCGATCTCGCCGCCCGTGACCGTGATGTTCACGCTGCCGACGCTCGTCCGGTTGTTCAGGTATACCGGGTTCGCCGAGTGGCT
>CACZPY010000209.1 GCA_902783135.1 uncultured bacterium | reverse complement strand
GGGCGATCTTGCATCACCTCGTCATTTGATATTTCATCTCTTTTTTGGCATAATCATTCCGGACGACGGTATCTATCAGCATGGCTCCCCCCGCGGTGATCAACAGCGCTATGGACAGATTGAGCACCGCTATCCAGAGCGCCGACAAAAAACCGGCATCGGTAAGTTTGATGATGAGGACGAAGAACAGCACCAGCGCCAACAGCCACCCGATGTAGGGGGTTAACGCGGCAATGGAGGTCGATACCGCGACGATCAGCGCCTCCGGAAAAGCGATCTCATGGCCGGCGAGTTTGCAGGCGGCGAAGAGTATCCCGGAGGATATGAACGTCTTCACGACGATCAGCAGTATCACAGCGGCGATTATCGCGAAATCCATGATCGCACCCTCCGATGCTGTTTCCTTGCAGTGCCGCTCGACGTGGTCAGTTGAGTTCCTTGCCGCACGAAAACGCCCTGGCGACAACTTCGCCCATCACCCGGTAGACGTGCGCGCAAGTGTCGAAGCAGATCGGGCGCATCTTGGCGGCGTCGGGCTTGCCGTCGGTCAGAGCGGACTCCTCGACGGCGCAGTTGACGATCCTGCCGACGACGTTGCAGTTGCCGGGGTTCATCGCGACAAGTTCGCACTCCATGACGAGCGGCAGCTCCTCCATCACCGGCGCGTCCACGAACGCGCTCTTGCGCGCGGTGAAGCCGCTCTTGGCGACCTTGTCCGGTACGGAGTCGCCGCTCACGATGCCGAGGTAGTCGCACGATTTGACCGTTTCCGCCGTACCGAAGGCGACGGTGAAGGCTTTGCGCTTTTCGATATTGCGCCACGTTTTGTGGTGCGTGTCGATGCAGATGGTCAGCTGGTCGTCGAACGATACCCCGCCCCACGCGGCGTTCATCATATCGGGCGAACCGTCGTCGTTGTAACTCGCGATCATCAGCACCGGCATCGGGAACACCCAGTTTTTCACTCCGAAATTCTTTTTCATGATACATGTCCTTATGATATTTGCGGTTATCCGCGGTCGCCGGTGGTGAAGAGATGCCGGAAGCGGATGTACAGCACCGCGCCCGCCAGAAGCATCGCGCCCGTGACGGCGAACGCCGCGATCCGCCACAGTTGTTCCAAGTTCGCCAGATCGACGAGGAAGATCTTGCCCGCACAGACGACGAAGAGCGACGCGCCGACGATCCGCAGCGGTTTGAGCCGCCGCCGGATGCCGGTGAAAAGCGCGGCGCAGGCGAGCACGCACCACCAGATCGTCACGCCGCCGTTGCGGAATCCGGGGAGCAGCTGCTTCAAAAATGCATCGAGTTCGTAACTCGAGTACCAGAAGAACAGCGCCGTCGCCGCGATCGCGAACAGCCACGCGGGGAGACGCTTGGAACTTTCACCCCACGCCGGAGCGAACCACTCGGTCGCCCGTTGCCGCGAACAGCTCCACGCCGCGCCGCAGAGCGACGCGATGAACGCCCCGAAGGTGGCGAGATGCCGCCCGAAACGGAAGAGATAACAATCGCTGTCGTGCTTGAAAAAGTCGGCGCACGCCCCACAGAATGCCGCGGCGTACACCATCAGCGCCAGCGCCAGCAGACTCCACGCGCGGTGGCGGATGGCGAGCACGAGCAGCAGATACGCGAGCACCGCCCAGGCGGTGACGATCCAAAATCCGTTCAGCGCGAGCGGCACGACCAGCGCCGCGCCGAACGCCGCCAATGTGGCGAGAAAAGTTCGGAGTACCGGACGTTCCGCCCGGCAAATATACAGTTCCGCTCCGGCGAGCAGTGCGGCAAAGAGCGCGACCGCCGCTCCGAGTTTCCACTCGGAACAGTACTTTTCGGCGATCGGGATCGCCGTCAGAAAATAGAATGCCGCATTGCCGATCATCAGCGCGAGTTCGAGCAGTGTCGCGTCGCGCCGCCGCGCGGTCGCGAGCGGCAGCAGGGAAAAGAGCGCATGGTTCGCGCTCAGGAATGCGAGCAGTATCGGCGCATTGCCCGCTGTCGTCAGCTTGATGAGCGCGGCTCCGCCGATCACGGCGTAGAAACCGAGGCTCAGCAGATGCAGCAGCACCCAGTCGCGGCGGCAGGCGCAGTAGAGCACTCCGGCGTTGAGGATGGTCATGTAGATGAAGAGTTTTACCGCATCCGGCGCCGGGGTGCCGATTATCACCGGGGCGAGAAATCCGCCTACGCAGCCGATAACCGCCGGCAGCAGCGCGTTCATCCCGAGCGCGGAGGTCATCGCCGCCGCCGTGACGACCGCCAGCAGCGCGAACGCGGGCAGGGCCGGGAGCAGATGGTAGAGCCGGAACGCCGCAAGTATGCTCAACTGCAATACGACGAAGCCCGCTCCGGCGAGAGCGATGGCGAGGCGGCGGTATTCGCCGCGGCTTTTGACGATGCCGCCCGCGCAGAGCGCGACCCCCGCCGCCGCCATCAGGATCACGCGGACGGCGGGTTTCATCCAGTTGCGGTCGATCGAGTATTTGAGGAAGAAACCGATCCCGAATATCAGCACGAGGATGCCGAGCCTGACGAGCCAGGTGGTGACGACGGCGTACTCGCGGGTGACGCCCGGATCGCCGGATTCGTCGCCCGCGACGATCCAGTTCCTGATCTTCCGCAGCAGTGCGGCGGAACGTGCCTCCAACTCCGAATCCGGCGTGATGGAAAGATGATCCACCTTGACCGGGCAGGGCGGCGGCGGAGCGGGCGGCGCTTCGTCAGGCACGTTCGGCGCAGGTGCGGGACGGGGCGGTTCCGGCGACGCTTCGGGCGATTTCGGTTCCTTCAGCCGCCGTTCGATGGAGTTCAGTTTCACCAATACGACCATCAGCAGAATTATCGAGAGAAAATCAAGGAAGAAATTGTCCATAGTCAACTCCCATATGCGATATGTCGATTTTTCCGCGCGCCGGGATTAAGTTACAACGCCGCCGCGGCTTTGTCAAGCATCGCCGGGTCAGACGAGTTCGTTGAAATACACGGGCTCGTAGCCGTGCTCCTTCAGCATCCGGCAGGCGAGAAACAGCCCGTCGAAGTACTCGGGAATGTAACGCGCGTAGTGCGGATAGGCGTACTGTTCGTGCGATCCGACGAGCAGCATCTTCTGCCCGGCACCGATCCTGTCCGCGAGGAGATCGCGTATCCCGGCGAGGTCGCTCCTCCAGCGGTTGAGGAAGATGTCGAGCGGTATTTCGTACTGGTCGAAAGCCGGATTGTACGCGATGCCGCTTCCGGAGCGCACCGCGAAGAACTTCATGCCCCGTTCCCGCAGGCGGCGGCGCGCCTCCGGCACCGCGTCGAAGTAGTGGAAGATCACCGGCGCCATAAGCGCGGATCCCCCCGCGATGCGGACGAGTTCGCTCCGCCAGAGATCGTAATGTTCGGCGAACTTTTCCGGGTATGCCTCGCTGTACGGTCGCTCCGGAAACTCGCTGTAGGCGTGAAACGCGAAGCGCAGCCAGCCGGCGTTGGCTTCGAACTCGCTCCGGTAGGTGTCGGGAAATTGCGTCAGATCGAAATCCGGCTCGTGCCAGTTGTGGAAGAAGGTGTTCAGCGTGAAGCATGTTCCGAACTGCCGGTGCGCCTCGCGCAGTCCGGCGAGGTAGTGGTGGTCGAAGATCGACCGCGGGCGGCGGCGGCACAACTCGGTGAAGAAAAAAATGTTGTCGTCGATGAAAAAGTTGTATGTCTTTTCGTCCGGCAGCGCTTTCAGCATTTCATACCTCGGATTTGCGCGTGTTGATCGATTTCCCGGGGATTAAAATACTCATCCGCCGCGGATTTATCAAGTCCCGGACGATTTTTTGCCCGGTCGTGCCGCGGACGGCAAGCGGATTGAATTGTTCCTTTCCCGGTGCTATCTTATGCGCCGACAGCGATTTGACCCCAAAAGGAGGATTTTTCATCATGAACGCTTTGCAACCGTGGTCCGAAGATATGCCGCCGTTTCAGTTGTACGGCAAACTCTGGCACATCGGCGGCAAGATGTCGCCGTCGTATCTTTTCGACACCGGCGACGGGCTCTTGCTGCTGGATACTGGCTTTCCCAAAAACGGATATTTCATGTTCCGCAACATGCACGATCTGGGGTACGATCCGCGCGACGTCCGCTGGATCCTTCACTCGCACGGACACTTCGACCATATCGGCATGACGCGCGCGCTGGTCGAAATGACCGGCGCCAAGACCTACATCGGCGCCGCCGACCGCGACTACGTGAACGGTACGCTCGACCTCACTTGGGCGCGGGAATTGGGCAGCCGTTACGACGAGCCGTTCGAGCCGGACGTGCTGATAAACGACGGCGATATTCTGCATTTCGGAAACCTTGCCATCCGCTGCGTGGCGGCGCCGGGGCACACTCCGGGGACGATGGCGTTCTTCTTCGATCTGGAGGAAAACGGCGTCGTCCGGCGGGCGGGGATGCACGGCGGGGTCGGCAGCAATTCGATGATGATGAAGTTCCTGCGCAAGTACGGACTTTCGACCGAGTGCCGCCGCCAGTTCCCCGCCGGGTTGGAAAAACTCAAGAAGGAGCCGGTCGAGATATTTGTCGGCAACCATCTCCCCAACTACCACGCCGAGGAAAAACTCCGGTTCCGCCGCGAAAATCCCGACGGCCCCAACCCCTTCGTCGATCCCGGCGAGTGGGTGCGCTTTCTGGAGGAGCGGGCGCAAAAGTTCCGCGCCGACATGGCGGCGGATCCGGAATAGTTCGCCCGCGCTCCCGACTTACTTGCCCGGCGTCAGATTGTTGCTGCGCCCCGGCAGCATCCGGTCGCAGAAGTAGACCTTGGCGATGCGGATCCGGGTCGGCTGGTGCCCGTAGTTGAGGAAGAAGCCGATGCGGATGCAGTTCGCCTTCGCGGGGTCGATGCCGCCGCCCTCCTTGGGAACGAAGCGTTCGCGGGGGATGCATACCGTCTGCCAGTTGCTCCCGAGGAACGTCGTGTAGCCGAGCACCGCGAGCACATTGGTCGCCTGTTTGTTCATCACATAGAAATCGGGCCGGGCGATCATACCATAGTTGCTGACCTTGATGTCGAACGCGACGTTCTTGAAGTCGCAGGGATTGTCGAGCGGCAGGTCGATCCCCGCGCGGGCGGGCGACTGGTTGGTGGAGGGAACATTAATCTCCAGCACCTTGCCGCGTTCCGGGTCGTTGACGATCCGCGCCTGATAGCGGGGAACACCGGAGACGAGTTTGCTCCATCCCTTGGGCAATCCCTGACTGAAATCGGTGATGACGGTGCATTGCGCTTTGGCTCTGTCCGCGTCATCCGTCAGTCTGGGGGCGCCGGGCGCTCCCGCAGGGGGCTGCGCGGCGTCGGAAAGCGACATCGCCAGCATCGCCGGGGCGATCAGCGATTCCCCGTTCGACGAGAAAACGATCTCCTTGATCATTCTTTCCGGGCGCGGATTGCGCCAGTCGATCGCGTAGAAGCTGAAGAGCGCACCGTTGCAGTCGTTGCCGCGAAGCACCGGGCGGCAGGCATTGCCGCCGATGAAGGAGTTCCAGTCGTTCAGGTTGCGGAAGCAGACGAGGGGCACTTTCGCGTTCTTGCCGTCGTCGTAGACGATCGTGAGTTCGCCGACCGGCAGACTTTGGACGCCGTTCCCCATCCCGTAGGTGTTGAACGCCGCCGCGGTCATGAGGAAACTCGCCCCCGACGCCTTGACGCCGATCGGCAGGGTCACCGGACGCTTTTGCCGTCCGTCGCCCGGGGTGCCCGACAGGACGATCGCCCCCAGATGGTCCCCGGCGGTGGCGAGTGCGAATTTGGCGCGGTCGGCGGCGGCGATCCGCCGGACCGTGTCTATGAGTTTTTCGTCCATACGCGGGAACATCGGGTCGGCGCCGAGCATCGTGTTGCACGCGCCGGTGATCTCCACCGGGACGGCCTTGCCGCGGAATTCCCGCTCCGGCTTGCCGTCGAGGAGTTCGCGCAATATGTTCGCGCTGTCGATCGGAACGCGGCTGAAGTCGATGTCCGAGGCATTCCAGGTGTAGTTCGCCTGAGCGAGCGTCGACGGATAAAAGTCCGGCGCGCTGTTGTCGTGACGGTCCAGCGTCGGCGGCACGATCGACCAGTAGGCGAGGAAGTTCCCCTTGGATTTGGTGTCGTGCGCGATCTGGGGGAGCTTCCAGCAATTGTCGATGTTGACGGCGAACGACATGTAGATGAGATCCTTGAAGCCACGCGCCCGGATCCTGTCGCCGATGCGCCGCGACGGCGAGGGTTCATACTCCCACGAGTTGATCATGATGTCCGTGCCGAGGCCTTCCGGGACCTTTTCGATCGACACCTCCCGTTTGGCGATGGGAGCGCTGCTGCCGAAGTAGTCGTCGTGATAGATGATCGTCTGGATGCCCATATCCTTGAGCATATCCTTGATCGGGCGCACGTGGTTGACGATCTGCTGCGTCGGATCGGCGGCTCTGCACTTGGGGCACATCGGATAGCCGCCGAGCAGTATCTCGTCCAGCCCGAGGTGGAAGTAGCGCGGCTTGAACGTTTCGGCGGTCTCGCGTACCATCTTTTTGACCAGTTCCAACGCCTTCGGCGAAGCGGGGCAGTACATCGTGTGATGCGACTTTTTCGCCGGTCCCTCGTAGAATTCGCAGGATTCGCCGGTCCAGTCGCGGTGGTTGAGTATCCACGCGGCGTGGCTGATGACCTGCAGTTTGGGGATGATCTCGATGTGGTTGCGCTTCGCCGCCGCGATGATCTTGGCGATGTCGTCCTTGCTGTAGGTGCTCTTGCGCCTGGTGAAGGGGGTGTCCTCGTAGGGGAAGTTGTCGAAGAAGCCGATGAGCAGTGCGTTGTACTTGAGCGAGCCGAGCACGTCGATCACATGGCAGATGCGGTCGATGTTTTTGGGATTCACGTACGCCAGCTGGTAGTACAGTCCGCGTATTTCGAGGTCGGGCCAGTCGGCGATGAAACAGCACTTGAGCGACTCCGCCGCGTCGCGTTCGCGCAGCATCCAGCCGAGGCTGTGCATGCCGTAGAAAAGCCCGCGCACGTCGCGCGCCCGGATGGTGATGCCGTCGGCGGCGATGTCGAGGGTGTAGCCCTCCGGCGAGACGGGAAGCGCGCCGGAAGCGGCAAGTTCGAAGCGGCACGCCGCCTTGCCGTCGCCGGTGCGGACGAGTTCGCCCGCTTTCACCGTTTGGGCGTAGATCTTGGCGAGAGGGGCGAGGTCGAGTTCTTCCGGGGCCGTCACCGTCAGTTTTTCCGGGAGCTTAAATACCCCCTCCACCGGTTTCAGTTCCTTGACCTGCGGTATGATCAGCGGATAACCGTTCCGGGTGTTGCCGATGGCGACCACGCCGGGCGCGGGGGCGGCGTGAAGCATCGCTGCGGCGAACATCGGTACGCACAGGAGGAAGAAACGTTTCAGCATGATCGAAGCCCTTTCGGTATTTTTTTTCATGTGGTGGAGTTTCTTTATTATAATACAACGCAAACGCGCGGATTGCAAGCCGGATCTCCCGCAAAAAAGCGCCGGACGGGGATTTGAAAAAGAACGGCGTTCCCGGTATGTTATGAAAAATACATTCGGAACGAAATTTCGGAGACCAAGGTCGAAATGGAACGGAAAATACTTTACAACTACGCCCGGCTGATCGTCGAAAAGGGGCTGAACATCGAACCGGGGCAGGAAGTGCTGCTGATCGCGGGGCTGGATCAGCCGGAGTTCGTCCGCACGGTGGCGGAACTCTGCTACCGAGCCGGGGCGTCGCGCGTCGTCACCGAGTGGACGGATATGCCGCTCGCCAAACTCGCCCAGCAGTATCAGCGCGAGGAAAAACTTTCCGAAGTGACGCCGTGGGAACTCGCGCGGCTCAAGTGGCGCACGGATGAACTGCCCGCGCTGTTGTGGCTCGATTCGGACGACCCCGACGGCATGGACGGGATCGATCAGGGCAAACGCGCCCGGGCGCAGATGGCGCGCTTTCCGGTCATCAAGCCTTACCGCGACGCGATGGAGAACAAGTACCAGTGGTGCATCGCCGGAGTTCCCGGGGTGCCGTGGGCGCGAAAGGTCTTTCCGGGGCTCTCCGATGCGGAGGCGGTGGAAAAACTCTGGAACTCCATTTTGCGCGCCGCCCGGGCCG
>CACZPY010000208.1 GCA_902783135.1 uncultured bacterium | reverse complement strand
CGCTCCGTGCGCCAGCAGGTGGCTCGCGAACGAATGCCGCAGCGAATGCGGGTGGATGTTTTTGGCGATCCCCGCGCGTTCGGCGGCGAGTTTGACCACCTGCCAGATCCTTTCGCGGTCGAGTTTCCGCCCGTGGTTGGAAAGAAAGACGTAGGGCGACCGCGGCACCGCGGCGCTCAACTCCGGCCGGGCAACGTCGAGGTAGCGGCGCAGCAGCCGCAGCGCCGGGCGCCCGATCGGGATCACCCGCTCCTTGTTGCCCTTGCCGCGCACCCGGACGAGTTCGTTTTCGAAGTCCACGCCGGCGAGCGGCAGCGCCGCCGCCTCGGATACCCGCAGCCCCGAGGAATACAATAGTTCGAGGATCGTCCGGTTGCGCAGTTCCAGCGCCGTCGCCGTGCCGCCGGAGGGGAAGGCGTCGAGCAGCCGGTCCACTTCTTCCTCCGAGAGGAAATCGGGCAGGACATGCCACAGTTTGGGACCGTCCATGACGGCGGTGACGTCCGCGGGGATCAGTTCCTCGTCCGCGAGGTAGCGGAAGAGCATCTTCAGCGCCACGAGGTTGCGGGCGATGGTGGTGCTTTCCATCCCCTCCGTGCGGCGCGCTTCGAGATAGTCGAGCAGGTCGTCGCGGGTGATCTCCCGCCAATCCGCCTTCCCGAGCCCGACGAGAAAATCCGCCGCGTTAAGCAGGTCGCCGCGATAGGACTCCGCGGTGCTGCGGGCAAGCCCGCGCTCCGAGACGATGTACCGGATGAACGCTTCGATGCCGTTGCCGAAAGACATGTCAAAACCGCCGCACATTAATTTGATGACACATGATCGCTCCGGTAAAAAATACTCCATATCGGGAGGCTTTTCAACCGTAAAGCCGGATGGGGCGTCCCGCGCGATTTGAATTTATGCCGCGAAAATGTATATTAGTCAAAAATTGACAGGCAGACCGGTTCGGCGCACATGCCGCCCCGCCGTGGAAAACGAAAGATGACAAATGGTGGATGAACGCAATTTCTACGCCGTGGTGATGGCGGGAGGACGCGGGGAACGCTTTTGGCCGCTGGGCCGCCGCCGCCGCCCGAAACAGCTGCTGCCGTTGATCGGCAGACAGTCGATGCTCGAAGACACCGTGCAGCGCCTGTTCCCGCTCTTTTCTCCCGAAAACATCCTGATCGTCACCTCGGCGGACTTCGTCGACGACGTGCGGCGGCTGTCGCCCGTTCCGGCGGAAAACGTGGTCGCCGAACCCATCGGGCGCGATACCGCGCCGTGCGTGGCGCTGGCGCTCGGCGAACTTCGGCGGCGCGGCGCTGGCGACGACGCGGTGATGGCGGTGCTGCCGGCGGATCATCTGATCTCCCCGGCGGCGGAGTTCCAGCGCCAGTTGCGCGAATGCATGATCTTCGCCGGAAAACACGGCGCGCTGATGACCCTCGGCATCACCCCGAGTTATCCCGCGACGGGCTACGGGTACATCCAGAGCGGCGAGGAGATCGCCCCCGGCTTCCGCGCGGTCCGGCGCTTCGTCGAAAAGCCGCCCCGCGCCGAGGCGGAACGCTGTCTCGCCGAGGGCGGTTACTTCTGGAACAGCGGGATCTTCGTCTGGGGGCTCGCCGCGCTCGAAGCGGCGTTTGCCGAGTTCGTCCCGGCGCTCGACCGCTTCGCCCGGGAACTCGCCGCCGCGCCGGATCCGGAAGCGTTCCTCGTCCGGGAGTTTCCGCAGCTCGCCCGCGCCCCCATCGACCGCGCGGTGATGGAAAAATCGCGGCACACCGTCGTTTCGCCGGTGCGCTTCGACTGGGACGACCTCGGCAGCTGGAGCGCGCTGCGTTCGCGCCTCGAACCCGGACGCGACGGCAACTGCGGTCGCGGTCCCCGCGTGATGCTCGACTGCCGCGACAATATCGTGATCTCCGAGCCGGGGCATCTTGTCGGAGCGATCAATGTGAACGGACTCGCGATCGTCCACACCCCGGATGCGACGCTGGTCTGCCCGCTCGAAGACGATCAGCGCATCAAGGAACTTCTCGCCCGGATCGCCGAACTGCCGGACAGTGCGGATCATCTGTAGCGTTTGTAACTGGAACGAACGACATGTTGGCAAGAACTTTTTCCGGCGCGGTGAGCGGCATCGACGCGCGCATCGTGGAGATCGAGGTCAATCTGTCCCCGCACGGACGAACTCCGCCGGGGATGGAGTCGGCGGTCTCGATCGTGGGACTGCCCGACACCGCCGTCAAGGAGAGCCGCGACCGCGTGTTTTCCGCTTTCGCCAGTTCCGGCATCGTGCCGCCGCGCGGCAATCTGGTGGTGAACCTCGCCCCCGCGGGGGTCCGCAAGGAGGGGGCGGCATTCGACCTCGGCATCGCGCTCGGCATCCTCGCGGCGAACGGCGCGCTCGACGCTGAGAAACTCGGGCGCTGCGGCATCCTCGGCGAACTCGCGCTGAACGGCGCGATCCGCCCCGTCTGCGGCGCGCTGCCCGTAGCGGCGGCGCTCGCCGCTTCCTCCGGCATCGAACGGATCATCGTTCCCGACGCCAACGCCCGCGAAGCCGCGCTCGCGGCGAACGGACGCGTTCCCGTCTATGCGGCGGCGAACCTCGCCGAAGCGGCGGAGATCGTCAGCTCCGGCGGCGGGCGCGAATGCCGCGCCTCGATCGAACACTATCTGGAGGAAACCCGCGAAGATCAGCCCGATTTTTCCGAGGTCAAAGGGCAGCTCCTCGCCCGCCGCGCGCTGGAGATCGCCGCCGCCGGAGGACATCATGTGCTGATGGCGGGCAGTCCCGGCACCGGCAAGACCATGTTGGCGATGCGTCTGCCCGGCATCCTGCCCCCCTTGACTCCCGCCGAGGCGCTGGAAACGAGCCGGATCCACAGCGTATTGGGTATGCTTTCCGGCGACCGGCCGATCGTGGATGTGCGCCCCTTCCGCGCGCCCCATCACACCATCTCCGACGCCGGGCTCATCGGCGGCGGCCGCGAACCGCGCCCCGGCGAGATCAGTCTGGCGCACAACGGCGTGCTCTTTCTCGACGAACTGCCGGAGTTCCGGCGCGCGGTGCTGGAGGTGCTGCGTCAGCCGCTCGAAAGCGGCAGCGTCACCGTATCGCGGGCGGCGGGAGCATGCACTTTCCCCGCGCGATTTCTGCTGTGCGCGGCGATGAATCCCTGTCCCTGCGGACGCGGGTATGTCGAACTCGGCTGCCAGTGCAAGTTAGAGGAGATCCGGCGCTACCGCGCCAAACTCTCGGGCCCGCTGCTCGACCGCATCGATCTGCTGGTGGAACTGCCGCAGCTTTCGCCGGAGGAGCTGACCTCCGCGCCGCCCGGCGAAGCCAGCGCGACGATCCGGGAACGGGTGATGGCGGCGCGCGAACGCCAGTACGCCCGTTCGCGCGCGGCGACGGGCAGAGAGTTCTGCAACAGCCGTCTCGCCCCGCGCCAGCTGCGCGAGTTCTGCACGGTGACGCCGACTCAGGAGCTGATGCTGCGCGAGGCGATCCGCCGTTTCAAACTGAGTCCGCGCGCCTACGACCGCATCCTCAAGGTCGCTCGCACCATCGCCGATCTCGCCGGCAGCGAAAAACTTCGCGACGAACATCTGTTCGAAGCCGTGAACTACCGCAACTGCCGCGCGCTCGGAACGGAACGGCACATCTGAAGCCGGATGTCCCCGTCATTCGCGCCGGTCCCCCCGGCGGGACGACGGCGGAGTTTATGGCGCAAACCTTTGGAAGTTTCTTTGTAATTGTGCTTTATATATGCTATATTACTCTTAAGACCGTATTTTGCGCCGGGATATCCGTATCCGTTCGTCTTTCCGGCGCCACGGATGGGATTTGATCTTGTGGAAAGGGTGTTGTTATCGTGCCCTCGGAATATCTCTTTGGCAATGTAGATAGTTACGACACGCCGGAAGGCAACCGCTGTTCGCTCGGCTTCCGGCTGATGTTCCACAGCCGCTGGTACTTTTACGCGGGTATCTTCGGCGTGTTCTGCCGCTCCGGCCAGCTGGGGATGCGCGGCAAACTCGACGCCGCCGCCCAGATCGCGATGTCCAATATCAATCTGCGCCTCGTCGAAAAGTGCGGCGGCCGCATCCACATCGCGGGGCTGGAGCACCTGCGCGAAGCTTCCGGCAAGCCGACGGTCGTGGTGGCGAACCACATGAGTCTGCTCGAGACCGGGCTGCTGCACGCCGTCATGCGCGAGTATCTGGATTTTTCGTTCGTGGTCAAGAGATCGCTGATGGACGTCCCCTACTTCCGCGAGATACTCAAGGCGCTCGACGCCATCCCGGTGACCCGGGAAAATCCCCGCGAGGACCTCAAGACCATGCTCCGCGAAGGCAAGCGGATCCTCGAATCCGGGCGCAGTCTGATCGTCTTTCCGCAGTCCACCCGCTCCGACACGCTCGAACCCGACAAATTCAATTCGATCGGCGTCAAGCTCGCCAAATCGGCGGGCGCGCAGATATTGCCGCTGGCGCTCAAGACCGACTTTCTGGCGAACGGAAGATTTCTCCGCGACATGGGGCCGGTGCGTCCCCGGCGCCGGGTGTGCTTCGAGTTCGCCCCGCCGCAGGAGGTATCCGGCAACGGTCAGGAGGAGCAGCAGCGGATCATCGAATTCATCAATTCGCGCCTGACCGCCTGGCGGGAACTGGACGCCCGGGAGAACTGCCGGTGAGGACGCTCGTGACAAAACTGCTGATCGCGCTGACGCTGACGGTGCTGCTGTGCCGTCCCGTCCCGCTCCGCGCCGCCAATATCCTGGGCGACCGGATCACGCAGGAGGATTTCAAGCGCATCAAGGCGGATCACTGGCGCCTCGTCGGCAAGAACATCATCGCCAGCGGCAATGTCCACATCCCCTTCGCCAATTTCGATCTGCGCGCCGATCAGGTCGTGGTGAACCTCGAAAGCCGCGACCTCGAGGCCGTCGGCAATATTTCCCTGCACCGCTGGCAGACCGGGAAGGTCACCGTTTCCCCCGACGAAGTGGAGGAAGTGGCGCACCGCAACAACATCCGCATCCGGGTGATCGGCGCCAGCGGAGACATCTGGGGCAACCGCAAGATCGCCCTGGAGGTGCGCCGCGCCGCCGACAACATCGTCGCGCACCGGGTCTCCGGCAATCTCAAAACCGGCTATTTCAGCTTCGACCGCGCGCAGCTGCACTTCAGCAATTTCGTCTGCCGCGCCGGCTCCGGCGAGCGCAAGCCCAACGGAGTCATCGAACTTTACGACGCCGAAATGAGCGCCTGCGGCTATCTGGAACATGACAACGCGCACTACAGTTTCAGCGCCAAACACATGACGCTGACTCCCTTCGCTCCCGACTCCTTCGAAATGTACCAGTATGACTTCGGCTCCGGTTCCGGCGACTACGCGATCTGGATGACCAACGGATGGGCGAAGATCTACGGGGTCCCCGTGCTGTGGCTGCCCGCATTCTACAAGCCGCGCGACGAATCGCCGGGGATATGCAGCATCGTCTTCGGGCGATCCAAGGACTGGGGTTTCTTCGTCTCCATGCGCAAACGCTTCTATCTGACCGATTATCCCACGACCTCCGTTCAGCTCATGGGCGATTATTACTCGCTGCGCGGTTTCGGCTACGGCGTCAACGGCTATTTCAACACCGACAACAGCCGGACCGACTTCTTCGCCTACTCGATCTACGACAATCACCCCTACGCGGAGAGCGATTATCACAAGTATCGCTTCAAGATCCCCGCCAACCGCTATGATTTCCGGGTGAGCAACGTCACGCATATCACCCCGCGGCTGGATTTCCGCGCCACGTTGGAGTACACCAGCGACTATTTCTTCAACAATGACTTCTTCAGCAGCCGTTACTCCGCCAATCCGCAGCCCAGCACCTACGCCGCGCTGGAGCAGCAGTTCGACATCTTCAGCGTGTCCACTTACTTCCGTGCCCGGATCAACAAGTTCTACTCCACGGTGGAAAAGCTTCCCGAGGTGCGGGTCGATCTCCAGCGCCAGCAGATCTTCAACACGCCGTTCTACTATCAGGGCGACCTGAGCGCCGACTACATGCGCATGAAGTGGATCGTGTTTGAGCGCCGTCCCGATCCGAACAAGAATTTCAAGGATTACCGCCTCGACGACTATGAGGCTTTCCGCCTGGACACCACCCATTTCATCTATCTGCCGCTTCAGAAGTACGGTTTTTCGCTGATCCCGCGCGCCGGCGCCAAGCTGACCGCCTACTCCAACTCCTCCAAGCACGGGGTCTCCTCCAGTGAGCTGATCCGCCTCTTCAACGCCGCCAACCCGACCTCCACCGGCGTCGGGAATCTCGACAACTACGATCACCGCGGCGGGTCACGGGTCCGTGTGATCGGAGAACTCGGCGCCGAAGCCTCGTTCAAGATCCACAACACCTGGCAGAACGCCCGCAGCGACTTCCTCGGCATCGACGGATTGCGCCATGTGATGCGTCCTTATATCAACTACACCTACATCAGCAGGCCCAACGTCGACCGCAAGTACCTCTTCTACTTCGACGATATCGACCGCATCGAAAAGGAGAACTTCTTCCGCTTCGGCTTGGAGAACCGTCTGCAGACCCGCAGCGGCAGTGAAGGGGTGCGCGAATACTTGAAGATGGAGAACTACTGGGATCTTTACCTCGAGCGCAGCGACGAGGACAGCAAGCTCAGCAACATCGGCAACTTCTGCACCAAACTGTCGTTTTCACCGATTCGCAACCTCACCGTGAGTACCGAGTTCAGCATCGATGCCGGCGGCAACAACGAACCGGATTCGTACAACCGCCGCGGCCGCAAGCGCAATCCCGGCATTCAGGCCAAGTGGCTCAATCGCTGGAAACTGTCGATCGCCTACTCGCCGATCAAGGACTTCTTCCTGAAGTTCTCCTACCAATACAACCGCCCCTTCAACGCCCGCAGCGCCTACTCGATGGGGACCACATTGACGCTGCTCGACGCCGGCAGTTACTTCAACTGTTACCGCAACAAACGCTCCGAGACCTTTACCTTCGAAGCCGGGGCGCCGCTCACCCCCGACCGGCGTACTTTCGGCGTCTTCCATATGGAGTACGACGTGCTCGACGGCGGATTCAGCACCATCGGTTTCATGATCACGCGCCAGTTCCACTGCATCGAGGTGATCGCCGCGTTGTCCTTCGACCGTGACAACGACGATGACGGCACCACTTGGGATACCAACGTTTCGGTGCAGGTGCGGCTGCTCGGTTTGGAAATGCCCGTACAGGGCGAACACAACCAGATGCTTTCCCGCGCCAACGACATCGCCTTCGGCAACGAAAGCAGCAAGGGGCTATGGTGACCGATATACGCGGCAGCCGCGCCGCGGAGTCCGCTCCGGAAAACGATCCGCCCGACATGAAGATCACCCATCTGAACATGCATAACTTCCGCAATGCGGCCAAGCGCAGATACGAGTTTGCCGCCTCCCGGGTGCTGTTGTTGGGGCCCAACGGCGTCGGCAAAAGCAATATCTTGGAAGCATTGGGATTTCTGAGCGTACTCCGGTCGTTCCGCGGGGCTCCGGTACGCGAAATGGTACGCTTGGACGAGCACGAATTCATCCTTTCCGCGCGGCTCGAGGGAGGCGGGCACCGTAAACTCATCTCGCTCCGCGAACGCGTCGGCGGCGCCCGCGAACTCTTCGAGGACAAGCATCCCGTTCCCCGCTCCAGCGACTTCATCCGCAACTTCCGCACCGTCGTCTTCGCCCCCGAGGACCGCATGATCGTCGCCGGCGGGGCGGCGAACCGCCGGCGTTTCTTCGACATGCTGATCTCGGTGCTGGAGCCCAAGTACTTCGCCGCTTTGGGCAGCTGCAACCGCGTGCTGAAACAGCGCAATTGCGCGCTGCGCGCCGGCGGAAAGGGCGCGGAGTTCTTCGTCCCCGTGCTCGTCGAGAGCGCAAGCGTCCTGACCGCTTTCCGCCGCGAATACGCGGCGCTGCTGGAAGTCGAGGTCAACCGGCTTCTCGCCGACCGGGGACGCTTCGCCGTGAAGTGCCGCTTTTCCGCCCCGTCGGATCCCGAAGAGTTCCGCCGGCTGCTGATCCGCGAGCGCGATCGGGAGCTGCGGCGCGGCGCGACCCTCTGCGGCCCCCACCTCGACGATTTCGAGTTCACTTTGGACGGCAGACCGTTGCGCAGCTGCGGCTCCAACGGGCAGATCCGCCTGGTGGCGCTTTACCTGAAACTTGCGGAGTTCGCTTTGGTCCGGCGCCTCGCCGAACTGCCGGTGCTGGTCCTCGCCGACGACGTCACCGGCGAACTCGACGCCGACAACACCCGGCGCTTCTTCGAGTTGACCCAGGTGGCGGATCAGGCGTTTTTCACTTTTACCCGGCGCCCGGACGACTCCTTTTTTGCCGGAGCGCAGGAAATAGTACTGGAAACTGTCGACGGGATACCATCCGCCGGTTGAAATACATGGGGTCATGGAGCTGAGATGAAACGGGATTTCTGGCGCGCGTGGGGCGGATATTATGTGCTCGTCTATTTGGTGAACCTCATATGCACGGCGCTGTTTTTCACCGAGGTGCGCGAGTGGAACGCGGCGACCGTGCTGCTGCTCTGCACCGATCTGCCCGTTTACGCGATGGGCTATACGCTGTTCGGAGCGTTTCTTTCGGCGCTCGCCGGCGCGGCGCTGTTCCGCTGGCGGCGCGCTCCCGTGCTGACCGCCGTCGTCGCCGCCGCCGCGTCCGCGGCGACCATGCTGCTGCTGCTCGCCGACCTCGGACTGTATCACCACTTCGGGTTCCACTTCAACCTTTTCGTCTGGAATCTGCTGACCACCCCCGGCGGTTTCGCCTCGATGGGACTGCGGAGCGACACCTACGTACCGTTGGCGCTCGCGGTGATTTTCGGCTTCGCGCTGCACGGCGCCATCGCGTATTTCATGCTTTTCTTCCGCGGCGGCAGAGCCGGGCTACGCTTCTGCTGCGTGCTCCGGGGATGGCGCAAATTCGTGTGGATCCCCGCGTTCGTCGCATGCGCCATCGCGGGGTGCGTCATCTACGCGTGGAACCATCATATGAAGAACGCCGTTCCCCTGCTCGCCGCCGAACGGATCCCCGCCCATCAGCGCACCACGATGCACGATATCTTCGAATCGCTCGGATTCAAGGAACCCCGGCGCGAGGAACTGTTGATGCGCACCGGCGAAAACCGCAGCATCAAATATCCGGCGGTCCCGATCCGCCGCCGCCCCGACCGCAAGCGTTTCAACGTGGTCTGGCTCGCCTGCGAATCGTGGCGCGCCGACATGCTCGATCCGGAGGTCATGCCGCAGACCTGCCGCTTTGCCGAAAAGTACGCGATCCGCTTCATGGATCACCGCTCGGGGGGCAACGGCACCCGTCAGGGGATCTTTTCGATGTTCTACGGATTGTACGGCAGTTACTGGCATCCCTTCCTCGCGGCGCGGCGCGGATCGCTCGTCATCGACTGGATGCTCGAGGACGGTTACGACATCCGGTGTTTCACCTCCGCCAAGTTCTCCTATCCCGAGTTCGACCAGACGATCTTCGCCAAGCTGCCGGCGAGCGCCCTTCACAGCTTCGACCGCGCCAGGACCTTCGAGCGCGACATCCGCAACACCAGAAAACTCGTCGATTTCATCGTCAAGGAGCGCGGTGACAGACCTTTCTTTGCATTCATGTTCTTCGAGAGTCCCCACTATCCCTATGAATTTCCTCCCCAAAACGCCGTTTTCAAACCTTTCGCCGACCGGGTGGATTACCTCGAACTCGGGCCCGCCCACGCCGAGAGGATCAAAAACCGCTACCGCAACTCCTGCCGGACCCTCGACGGTTTTCTCCATCAGGTCTTTTCCGCGCTGGAACGGCGCAATTTGCTCGACAACACCATCGTCGTCGTGCTCGGCGACCACGGCGAGGAGTTCTTCGAGCACGGCAAGCTCGGACACAACTCCGACTTCACCAACGAGCAGATCCGTACTCCGCTGCTGCTCCGTCTGCCGGGCAAAGCTCCGGCGAGCTACCGGAAGATGAGTTCCCATGTCGATGTGGTGGCGATGCTCGCGCCCTACTTCGGCGTCGAAAACCCGCCCGCGGATTTCTCGCTCGGCAAGAATCTCCTCGCCCCCGACGCCCCGGAGCGGCAATACTCCGTGATCGCCGGTTGGACCGCGCTCTTTTTCGCCGGGAAAAAGTTGAAGATGCAGCTGCCGGTCAACAGCTTCGACGCGATCACCATGACCTTGTACGACGCCGACGACCGCAGGCTTCCCGATCCGCAGCAGTTTTTCCGCGAGTGCCGCGACGAACTGGTCGAGGTCCAGCGCGACCTGCGGCGTTTCCTCAAGTGACCGTTTTCATACTTCCCGGCGTCAGCAGCTCCGCGGCGGCGCGGTGCAGATCCGCGCCCGCAGTTCCGCCGTCAGCATCCGGATCCGGCGTCCCGAAGCCGCCGCCGTCTCGATCTTCGCCGCCGTCAGCGTCAGTGCCGCCACCGTCACCGACGCGGAGAGATCGCCGCCCGTCAGGGTCAGCCAGTATCCCGGCAGCGATCCCAATACTCGGGAGAGCGCCGGAACGATCGTTCCCCGCTCCGCCTCCCGCCCCGTCAGGCAGACGGCAAAACTGCGGAAATCCGGCGAGACATCCGTCAATTCTCCCGTCACTTTGACGCTTGCCGCGTTCAACTGATCCGCCGGCCACTCCCCGCAGTACAGCGTTTCGTACATCGTCAGACCGCAGCGCGCCGCCAGCAGCCAGGAGAGCGCCTTTTCCACGTCGTCCTCCGTCAGCGCCGCCCGGAGCTCCATTCGTTCATCCCGCGTCAGCGCCGCCGTTCCCGGAAATCCCTCCGTCATCTCCGGTGCGGTCACGATTATTTCCTGTTCTTCCATAAAGCCATCCTTTCCTGTGTTTCTGCGTTTACGGCGGCGCGCCGCCGTCACGCGAAGACCGTACGGATCCGCCCGGTCGCGGTGAACCATCCGTTATCCTCGGCGAAGACGACATCTCCCGCGGCGATCAGCGCCGTCAGCCCCTCCGGACCGTAACTCGGCAGTTTACCCCACACCGCATCGGCGAAATCGCGCGCCTCGTTCGGTTCCGCGAAGACGCCGCGCACTTCGGCGACGAACTCCGAAAGCGTCGAATTTCCCGTGTGTCCGGATATGAAACGCACCCGTACCCCCGGCATCCCCGCTGGCAGTTCTCCGCGCAGCACCTGACGATCCATCACCAGATTGCTCCGGTACGACACCCACCGGGTCAATTTCCGTTCCGCGCTCGTGATATTCATTTTCGACTCCCTCTGTTGCGGCTATTCGAAGCGGAAAAGCGTTCCGCTGCTGTCCGGACGCGCCCGGAAGAAGAGTTTCGCCCGGTGGTTGTCCGGACGGGGCGAATACTCCAATTGCGGCAGCAGCACCGCGCGCGGGAAGCTCAAGGTCTTCTCTTCGCAATCCGCCGGCGGAGCCAGCACCAGCGTCTGGCAGCGTGACTTCGCCAGCACGTCGTCGCCGGCGGCGAAGGCGGAGATGAGTTCCAGCGCCGTCGCGATATCGCAGCAATTCACGGTAACAGTCGCGCGCGCGTCCAT
This sequence comes from uncultured bacterium, assembly GCA_902783135.1. Classification (GTDB taxonomy): domain Bacteria; phylum Verrucomicrobiota; class Lentisphaeria; order Victivallales; family Victivallaceae; genus UBA1784. The sequence continues at coordinate 7,023 of CACZPY010000208.1, read as the reverse complement.
GATCTCCGCCGTTTCATCGTCACCGCCGTCGCCGTCGTAAAGATGCAGTTCGCGGCAGCGGTGTTCGATCCGGATCTCCGGGATCTCCGCCAGAATGCCGAGGTTTCTGCCGCCGAAACTCACCCGGTAAGGGTGGACCTTCAGAGTATCGATGCTTTGTGACATGTTTCGCCTCCTTGGTTTACGTTACTGCGCGACCCGGCAGCGGTATGCCACTATCCTGCCGTCGAGGTCCCGGCAGACGCGTACCTCCGCCAGTTCGAAATCCTCCGTGTCGCACCGGATCAGATCGCCGGGGACCACCTCCGCCTCGGGAGGGATCAGAAACTCCGTGCGCTCCGTGAGCGCCGGTTCCGCGCCGCCGCGCTCCCGGACGCGGCTTTCCATCCGCAGCGCCTTGCCGTTGTCCTGCGAGTAGACGATCTCGCCATTCGCACCCCGCTCCGGATGCAGTATCAAAATCTTGACATTGCAATAGAACATTTGTCCTACCTCCATTTTTTTCGGTGCGGACCGGATCGTGCCGCGCCTTTACATGCGGTGCTTGTCAACCGTTTTCCCGCATCCGCGACGGAAACGGCGGAGTTTTATTCCGCCCTGACTTGACTTTTTGCACTTTATGTGATATGTTAAACTTCTGCGATTTGACAAGACACGATAGTTCAGCGATAGAAAGAAGGTGTGTCATGGCACATAAAAAAGGACAGTCGAGCAGCCGCAACGGCCGCGACAGCAAACCGAAGTTCTTGGGTATCAAGGCGTACGGCGGCGAGGAAGTCAGCGCCGGTACGATCATCGTCCGCCAGCGCGGAACGCGCTTCCGTCCGGGGGTCAACGTCGGTCTGGGACGCGATTTCACGCTCTTCGCGCTCTGCGACGGCACCGTCTCGTTCTGCAAGGAACAGCGCAAGGTCAGCATCGTCCCCTTCGCCGAGTGACGGCGGCGCGGACGGCGGACTCCGCCCCGCGGAAAAGTCTGCTTTCATACCCGGGAAACGGTTGTTTTTCCGGGTTTTTCAGTTTTTGGGGCATTTGCACATCACGATCACGGAAAGGGGGATGCCATGTTTGTCGATAAAGTGACCATCCGGGTCATCGCCGGCAAAGGCGGAAACGGCTGCTGCAGTTTCCGCCGCGAGAAGTTCATCCCCAAGGGCGGACCGGACGGCGGCGACGGCGGCGACGGCGGCAGCGTCTACCTCGAAGCGTCGACCGGCGAACAGAGTCTGGTCTCGCTGGTCTACCAGACGCGCTACCGCGCGCAGAACGGTCCCGGCGGACGCGGAGCCGGCATGCACGGACGCAACGCCGACGACATCACGGTCAAGGTCCCCGTCGGCACGGTCGTCACCGACACCGCCACCGGCGAAGTGCTCGGCGACCTCGACGCGCCGGGCGCCCGGCTGCTGGTCGCCCGGGGAGGGCGCGGCGGCCGCGGCAACGCCCGCTTCGCCACCAGTACGAACCGGGTGCCGCGCTACGCCGAACCCGGCACCGAAGGCGAGGAGCGGGAACTCTTTCTCGAACTCAAGATCATCGCGGACGGCGGTCTGGTGGGGTATCCCAACGCGGGCAAATCGACGCTGCTCGGCGCGCTTTCGGCGGCACGCCCCAAGGTGGCGCCGTACCCGTTCACCACTCTGCATCCGGTGGTCGGCGTGGTCGAATTCGACTATCCGGATTACACGAAGCTCACGCTCGCGGACATCCCCGGACTGATCGACGGCGCCCACGACAACGTGGGGCTCGGCCACTCGTTTCTGAAGCACATCGAGCGCACCCGGGTGCTGATCTACGTGCTCGATATGGCGGGCACCGACGGACGCGATCCGGTCGACGATTTCCGCCATCTGCAGAACGAACTCGAACTGTATCAGGCGCACCTTACGGAGCGCCCCTCGCTGATCGCCGCCAACAAGATGGACGCTCCCGAAGCGGAGGAAAATCTCCGCCGTCTGGAAAGCGCCCTCGGCGGAAGGTACCGGATCGTCCCCGTGACCGCCGCCATCGGCGAACTCGGCGAACTAAAAACGTTATTCAAGGAGCTGGTGCAGAGAGCATGAGCAAAAAACATTCCCGTGCCGTGATACTCGCGTTCATGGCGTCGCTGATCACCGTTTACTTTTTCGTCAACTTCCAGAAGGCGGTGCTGATACCGATCTTCAACGAACTGCAGGCCGATTTCGGCGTCAACGCCGGCGCCGTCACGGGCGTCACCACGGCGTTCATGCTGGTCTACGCGGCGATGCAGTTTGCGACCGGGCTGATCGTCGACCGTTACGGCGGCATCCGGGTGCTCCTCGCGGGGAGCGTGTTTCTGGCGATAGGTTCGGCGATGCTGCCCCTGTCGCGCTGGCTGTGGATGGTCTATCTGGCGCGGATATTCACCGGGATCGGCGCGGGCACGATCTACCTGAGCATCATCAAGGAGATCGACCATCTGTTCCCCGGCAGTTTCACCAAGGTGCTGGGGATAACCATGCTCGTGGGCTACGTCGGGACCGGCTTCACCGGACTGCCGGTCATCTGGGCGATCAAATTCTTCGGCAGCTGGCGGATCGCGTTGGGGATATTCGACGCGGTGCTGGTGGCGGCGACGCTGCTGCTGCTCGCGTTTTCGTTCGGCGTGGAAAAGACGCCGATCAACCGCAATGCGCAGTTGTTTTCGTCGAAACCGTACGTCGCGGCGTTCCGCAATCGGAACCTCATGTACCTGCTCGGCGCGAGTCCTTTCATGTATGCGACGTTTCTCATGCTGCTCAACACCATCGTCAAGAAGATGATGGAGGATGTCGGGCACTGCACGCCGCAGCGCGCGGGATTCGTCTTTTCGGTGATGGTCGCCATCAGCGCGGGCATCCAGCTGCTGCCCGGCATGCTGGAAAATCTGGTGCACCGCCGCCGCAAGATGCTGTTCATCATTCAGCTTTCGACCGGGTGGGCCGGCATCGCGCTGGCCGCGGTCGGGATCCTGTGCGGCGGCAAATGGATACCGATGGCGATCGGGATGTGGATGCTGGCGGCGGCGGGCGGCTTCACGCCGCTCACGACCAGTATCTACCGCGAAGTCAGCGATCCCAAGGGGATCGGCGTAGCCTTGAGTTTGAGCAACGGACTGGTCTATCTGCTGATCTTCGCTTCGGGTCAGCTGGCGGGATTCATGCTCGACATCTTCGGCGGCGACGCGATCCGCCGGGTCGGCGACATCATCATCTATCCGCCGCGGGCGTATCTCGCGGTGCTGATCATGCTGCTCGCGATGGTCTCCTTCGCGCTGTGGAGCGGCAGCCACGTCCCCGAGACCAACGGCAAGAACATCTACCGCGGCTGAATTTTCGAACTTGCCCCGCCGATCAGAAGCGGCACCGGCGGGGTATGCCATTGTCCGCGGCGACGCATGAGCGGCCGCGGGCGCTCTTTATTTTTGTTCGCGCGCGCGATGCGGACTCCTGCCGCGTTCCCCTCGTATCCCCTCCGCTTCGCCCGAAAGGTGAAAAAATGACACACTTTCGGGTCATTGTGTCACAATGCCCGGTCGTTCAGCGACTTGTCGTCAGGGGATCGGGCAAGCTGGCACGCTATTTGCTTTATTGAGGGCGAAGGCGGCAAAAGCCGAAAGAGTTGAATGGCAACCAAATTTGCAGGAGGATGAGATAATGAACATGCTGACGAAAAACGGAAACACCTGGGAGTTGAACTTCGGAGTGCCCTCGATGGAGCACCTGATGCGCCGGATGTTCGATCTGGCGGGGATCGATGCTTCGCTGGATTTCCGCACTTCGCGGATGGAAGTCGAGGTCCACGACGCCGACGTGACGGTCAAACTGCCCGCGCCGGGATGTACCCCGGATAACTTCGACATCGAGGTCGTCAACGACTTCGTGACCGTGCGGGTCAAACGCGAATGCGAATGCGCCGACACTCCGGAAAGCGAAAAGCATTACATCGTCCGCGAGCGTTCGTTCGAGGAGTTCGAGGAAAGCGTCAAACTGCCGGTCGAGGTCAGGGGGCACGAGGCTTCCGCCAAGTACGTCGACGGCGTGCTGGAACTGACCATTCCCCGCGAGGACGCGAAGAAGAACACCAAGTCCGTCATCAAGGTCAAGTAAGCGGCGGAACGCGGTATCGGATTTTGAAGCAACAAATATTTCAAGGAGATTGATTATGAGCGGCAACAAGGCAAAAGTCACGAAGGTCGAAACCCCGGCGGAACCCGCCGCGGAAGAGGTGAAGGCGGTGGAAGTCGAACCGGTCGAAATGTGTCCGGCGGTCGACATCATCGAGGGCGCCGACGGAGTGAGCCTCTTCTTCGAGGTCCCCGGCGCCAATGCGAAGAGCGTCGAAGTCGAGGTCGACGACGGCGTGCTGTATGTGAACGCGAAGAGCACTTTGACGCGCAAGGGACGTCCGGTGATCTACAAGCGGGCGTTTCAGATCTCCGACGCGGTCGATGTCGAAAAGATCACGGCGAAGACGGTCGACGGCGTGCTGTCGCTGATCCTGCCCAAGTCCGAAAAGGCGAAGGTGCACAAGATCAAAGTCGGCTGTTGACGGAATAATCCCGGGCGGCGCAGACCGCCCGAAACAGGAAAAGAGGGGCTGCCGCAGGATCCCGCGCGGATGCGGCAGCCTTGCTTTTTTTTGTTTGTCGCAGCGATCGGCGATCCCGATGAAAGAGGGGATCCAACTCTTTGCCCGGACGCGGAAAAAAGGCGGGAGGAGATGGATCTCGAAAACTCCGGTCTTTTTTGACGACCGATCGCCAGTACACTTTAAATTTGCCCCGAACTGTGATATATTACCCCCTGGAGAGGTGTCGGGATCGAATCACGAAGGATCCGATATTCTTTTTGGGGATCAACGGTTTTATGATATCTGCAAAAATCCATGACTGGTGCGGAACTTTTCTGCACGATGCCAAAAAGATATTCCTGTTTTCGCTGGGGCTGGGGACCGTCATTTCGGTGATCTCGGTGCTGGTGATCTCCGACATCTACCGCGATGTCGCCAACGTTTACGCCTATCATGCCCGCGAACTCGGCGCCGGCGACTTGGCCGGCGGCTGGGTGGGGGGCGTCCCCATGCTCAACATCCTGCTTGCCGGCGGGCTGGTCCGGCTGGGCATGGATGCGTACCGGGCATGTGTGACGGTGTCGTGCGCATTTTATGTGCTGACGCTCTTTCCGCTGCGCCGTTATCTGGAGCGCTGGCTGTCGCCGCTCGCCTCGGCTTACGGCTGCCTGTTGTTCATCGTCACGCCGAAGGTGATCCGTTATTCGGTGAGCGGTCCCATCGACTCCACCCGTTATTTTTTCCTGATCGGCGCATTGCTGTTCATGTTCCGGCTGATCGAAGATCCGACCTGGCGGCGCGCGGTCATGTTCGGCTTGTGCACCGCCGGGATGGCGGTGTCGCGCGGCGAAGGGATCGTCGTTTCGCTGATCATGTTGTCGGTCCTTCCGCTCTTGTCCTGTCTGCTCCGCGGAAGTTACGGCCGCAAGCCGGTCGCGCGTCATATCGCGGTCGCGGCGACGGCATGGGTGGTGTTCTTCGTCGGGATAAGTCCGTTCTGTACGGTCAACCTGATACGTTACAACACGTTCGTCACGGATATCCGCTTCGCCGAACGGATCCCGGTGTTGAACCGCAATATTTACCGGCACGGCAACAGTACCGGCAAACCGCCCGCGGCAGTCGCGGGGGTGGTCTACGACGACGACGAAAAGGAGTCGCTGCCGGAGCGGATCTACAAGAGCATCAATTCCTCTCTCCGCGGCGGATTCGAACTTTACTGGGCATTCGCGATATTCGGCATCATAACGCTGCTGCGCCGCCGCCAATGGAGATGGGAATTTTCGGTGCTGCTGGCCGCCTATCTGATCCATCAGGCGATCTATTTTTCGGTCAGCATCTCTTACCGCTACAGCATATACATGGTGCCGATGTTCATGCCGCTCACCGTCGTCGGTCTGGGACGGAGTATCGACGCGTACCGGAATTGGCATGCGCTCGACAGGTGGCGGACCGCTCTCGACGCCGCGTGGATCGTCGTGGCGGTGATCGTCGGCGTCGCCTGTATCGACAACGGCATGGAGATCGTCTTCAACCGCAGCGACGATCCGAAACGCGCCGCCGCGGCGTTCATCCGCGAGTGGGGCGCGCGCAATGTGCCGGACCGCCGGTTGAGGATCGCCGACGACGGTTACTTTCCGGAGGTCATCTATTGGAGCGAGGCATTCCGCGTCAGCGGGGTCTCCAACCCCCGGAGATGGGACGAATGCCGCGATTGCGATCTGATATTTGTCGGCGACCGGGGATTGCCGGCGGCGTTGGCGCGGAGCAATCTGAAGTTTTTGAAAAGCTTTGTGTTGAGAGGTAAAAACCGGGGGCATCTGTTCCAGGTGACCGCCCCGACCGGGAAGGGGCAAAAGTGAACGGAAAGCTTTTTGTGATCGTCCCGTGCTTCAATGAAGAGGCGTGTATCACCGAAACGCTGCGAGACTTGCGCCGGGATCTGCCCGGGGCGCGGATAGTGGCGGTCAACGACGGATCGTCGGATCATACGCTTGCCCGGCTGCGGGAGTTCGATGATCCGGAGCTGACGGTGCTCGATCTGCCGTTCAACTCCGGCATCGGCACGGCGGTGCAGACCGGGTTGCGGTACGCGGCGCGTCAGGGAGCGGATTATGCGGTGAAATTCGACGCCGACGGTCAGCATCCGGCGGCGGCGATACCGGGGATGCTGGACGCGATCGACCGCGGCACGGCGGATCTGATCATCGGGTCGCGATTTCTGGAAAAGGAGGGCTTTCAGTCCACCTTCTGCCGGCGGCTGGGGATCGTGTTCTTCCGGGCGCTGAACTCGATGCTGACGGGGCAGCGGGTCACCGACAACACCTCGGGCTTCCGCGCCTACAGCCGCGCCGCGCTGAACTTCGCGGCGGAAAACTATCCGTCGTTCGACTACCCGGAACCGGAGGAAGTGGTGCTGATGGCGAAGAACCGCTTCCGCATCGCCGAGGT
>CACZPY010000207.1 GCA_902783135.1 uncultured bacterium | reverse complement strand
GTCAAGGATGGTGTTCCCGGCGAAGGGGATCGAAGTGAAACGCATCTTGTACGGCTGCGATACGAAGCCCATCAGGTCGACGAACACCTTTTCCGCGGATTTCCGGTTCAGTCCGACCTTGCTGTTCCAGAAGTTCGCCGCCGCCGTCACGCAGGCGGTGGCCTGGAAGAAGTGGCTGTTCAGCATGGTCTCGGTGCCGAAGTGGCTCCACGTCGTTTCCAGCATGCCGAGCACGCCCGGTTTGCCGAGGCAGTAGCGGGTGAAGCGCCCGATGTTGCCCCGGTTGGATCCGGGCTTGTGCTCCCAGGTGCAGCCGATGACGGGATAGCCGTCCTTGAGGAAGTAATCGATCTCCCGGTATTTGTTGCGGGGCCGGTAACTCCAGACGCAGATCACGAGGTCGCGCGGCAGTTCCTTGCGGAGCGTTTCGGTGCCGCCGATCGCTCCGGCGACGTTGGTCCCGGGCTCGCTCTTGGCGAGCAGCGCGTCGTGCCACAGCATCAGTTTGACGTTCTTGCGCTTCGCGTAGTCGTGGTGCCACATCACATCGCGCCGGAACAGCTCCTTCGCGCCGAGTTTCACGTTTTCGGGGCGGTGCGGGAAGCGAACGCGCCCCCAGTCGTCGATCTCGTCATGCCCGATATGGAGGTACGGAGTGCCGCTGGCGGCGATGAGTTCGTCGAAGACCTTTTCGAGCAGCTGATAGACGCGCGGATCGGAGGGGTTGTAGTTGTACGGCACGCCGTTGGCGTCGGGATCTTCCGCAAGTTCCAGATTTCTGCCGTTGGCGAAGAGCCACTGGTTGTGACTCAACGTCTGTTGCAGCGGTATGAAGTCGATGTAGTTTTCATGCGCGACGCGGGCGAGGCGGACAAAGTCCTCCTTGCTCATCCCGCGCGGATGTTTGGCGCCGCCGAGGGTATCCCAGCGGACGTACTGGCACTCGAGCATGAACGCATTGAGTTTGAGCGGGGCGGCGACCTTTTCCAGTATCTGCGAATAGAGCAGGAAGGTCCCGCTGTTGCTCTTGGTGTGAAGTCCGCGGAACTTGAAATCCGGCCAGTCGCGGATCTCCAGCGCGCGGAAAACCCCTTCCGGCAGGTAGGTGGAGCGCAGTGTCTGCAGCCCGTAGAAGGCGCCGCGTTCGGTGGCGGATCTGATCGTAATGCTTTTGGGCGTGGTGCGGAGCAGATATCCTTCCCGCGATTCGGGGATGCCCTCGCCGACCTCGATGAATACCCCCCGTTCGGGGGCGGCATCGCCGGCGCGGACCTCGATGCCGTAAGCGCCGAGGATCCGCTTGGCGTGGCGCAGCAGCCGTCCCTCGCCGTCGCCGCCCTTCACCACCGCGACGGTGGAGCGCTTGACGACAAAGCGCTCCCCGCTGGCGATGTTCATGCGTTTGGGGTACGGCAGCAGCGGAAAGGTCGTTTCGCCGAACGTGCGCTCGGCGGTCACGACCGGCGCGGGCGCTGTTGCCGTCCTTTTGACATTATGGTCGGACGCGGGTTCGAAGGTCAATTTGAACGCGGCGGCCATCTTGTCCCCCGGAACGAGTTTGTCGCTCCGCATGATGATGAACTCCTCGGGATCGCTGCCGTAGCGGTTCAGGCGCCGGTCGAGGATGCGGAAGGGTCTGCCGTCCGAAGATTCGACCGTGATGCTGCCTACGCCCGCGGCGGAAAAGACCGCTTTGACGACCTCGCCCGGATTGAATTTGTCCGTCTCCGCCAGTTTCGTCGTGCCGCTGCCGGCGACATTGGGGGGCATCTCGACCCGGACGGCGCCGTTGCGGAACATCGCCGCCGGGATCGCGAAGGGCATGAATTCGTAGATCGCCGGTTTTTCGCCCCGGTACTCGGCGTCGAACGCCATCGCGACGGAGTTTCCCGTACATTTGATGTTGATGAAATTCAACCTGACCTCGGGAGTCTCTCCGGAAAACGAGCCCCCCGTCCGGGTGACGACCTGCCGGAACCGTGCGTCGCCGGCGCGTACGTGGCGGATCTTCCAGTCGGGAGACGCCACCTGAAAACGCATCGCCCGGGAAAGCATCCGCTCCTTGTACATCAAGGTCGCCCCGTAACGCGCCGTCAGCGAGGTTCTGATCTCGGCGCGCGCCTCCGCCGCCGCCAGTACGGACAATGCCGCCAACATGATGTGCAGGTGTTTCATTTGCGTTCCCTCCCCGGAAAAGATGTGACATGCCGTTTGTATGACTTATGCATATTAAAAATAAACGTGTATGCGGCAAATATCAAACGGATCCGGTCCTCAAACGGAAAAATTTTTCCGCTTCGGCGCCGCCGCCGGGGCGGATTGCAATTCGGCCGGCCGCGCTGTATATTAAAAAACGGTCGTTACTGAACGCAAGGGTGCGCCGGAGGGGATCCCTCCCGCCGCCCGCGGGTGAAGGCGGACCTTGGAAGGCGGCGGTATGTTGCGAGCGCTTCCGGGAAGCCATGCCCGGAGGCGCTTTTTTTGTGTCCCCCCGATACGGGGAGGCGAATGCCGCGCAAGGAGGCGGCGACAAGATGGAAGAAAGATCGCGGATAGCGTTATTGGGGATCATCGTCGAGGAGCCGGGCTCCACGGAGGAGATAAACCGGCTACTCCACGAGACGAGGAACTACATCGTGGGACGGATGGGGATCCCCTACCGTTCGCGCAACGTGGCGATCATCAGCATCGTGCTGGACGCGCCGCAGGATGTGACGAGCGCGCTTTCGGGCAAACTCGGAATGCTGCCCGGAGTGAGCGTCAAGGCGGTCTACTCCAAGAACTGAACCAAACATCTTTTCGGAAAGGATAAGGGCATAAAATGTATGACGTAAAGTCTCCGCACGCGGAGGATTTCATAGACGACGGCGAGGTGCTCGCCACTTTGAAGTACGCCGACGAGCACAAGCACGACCGCGAACTCGTCGAAGCGATCCTGAAGAAGGCGGAGGCGTGCAAGGGGTTGAGCCACCGCGAGGCGCTGGTGCTGTTGGACTGCGATCTCGAGGACGAAAACGCGAAGATCCTGACGCTCGCCAAAAAGGTCAAGCAGGCGTTTTACGGCAACCGGATCGTGATGTTCGCACCGCTGTATCTTTCCAACTACTGCGTGAACGGCTGCACCTACTGCCCGTACCACCTGAAGAACAGGACCATCCCCCGCAAGAAACTGTCGCAGGAGGAGATCCGCGCCGAGGTGATCGCGCTGCAGGATATGGGTCACAAGCGCCTCGCGCTCGAGACCGGCGAGCACCCCGTGATGAACCCCATCGAGTATATTCTGGAGAGCATAAAGACCATCTACTCCATCAAGCACCGCAACGGCGCGATCCGCCGCGTCAACGTGAACATCGCCGCGACCACGGTGGAAAACTACCGCAAACTCAAGGACGCCGGGATCGGCACCTACATCCTCTTTCAGGAGACCTACAACCGCAAGCTCTACGAAGAGCTCCACCCGACCGGGCCC
>CACZPY010000206.1 GCA_902783135.1 uncultured bacterium | reverse complement strand
TGCGGCTTTTCCTTTTCGTAGATCGCCAGCACGTCTTCGAGCGTCAGCGGCTCGAAGTACAGTTTGTCGCTGGTGTCGTAGTCGGTGGAAACCGTCTCGGGGTTGCAGTTGACGAGCACCGACTCGTACCCCGCGTCGCGGAGCGAAAACGCTGCGTGGACGCAGGTGTAGTCGAATTCGATGCCCTGCCCGATCCGGTTCGGCCCGCCGCCGAGGATCATGATCTTCTTATTCGGCGAGACGGGCACGTTGTCCGGCTGCCCCGAGTAGGTCGAGTAGTAGTAGGATTCGTCCTTGACGCCGCTCACGGGGACGCTGCGGAAGGTCGCCTTGCAGCCGAGGGCGAGACGTTTTTCGCGCACGAGTTTTTCCGGCACGTTGAAGAGTTTGCCGAGGTACTTGTCCGCGAAGCCCCAGCGCTTCGCCTTGACGAGCAGATCGTCCGGCAGCGCCATCCAGTTGAACTTGGCGAGTTCCAGCTCGAACTGCGCGATCTCGCTGATCTCGGTCAGGAAATAGACGCTGATGCTGGTGAGCTTGCGCGCCTCGGCGACGGAGAGCCCCTTCTTGAAGGCTTCGTACAGCTGGAAATAGCGCTTGCTGTTGGGGGTGGCGACCAGCCGCTTCAGCTCGTCGAGCGACAGCGCCTCGATCTTCTTGTCCAGCCCCGGACCGCTGCGCCCGATCTCCAGCGACCGGATCGACTTCTGGAACGCCTCCTTGAAGTCGGCGCCGATGCTCATGACTTCGCCCACCGCCTTCATCTGGGTGCCGAGGTGATCCTTCGCCTGCGGGAATTTTTCGAACGCCCAGCGCGCGAACTTGGCGACCACATAGTCGCCGGAGGGGGTGTACTTTTCCAACGTTCCGTCGCGCCAGTAGGGGATCTCGTCCAGCGTGACGCCGGTGGCGAGCTTGGTCGAAACGCGCGCGATCGGGAAGCCGGTCGCCTTGCTGGCGAGCGCGCTCGAACGGCTGGTGCGCGGATTGATCTCGATCACGATGATGCGTCCGTCTTCGCGGTTGTGCGCGAGCTGCACGTTGGTGCCGCCCGTGACGCCGATGGCGTCGACGATGCGGTAGCTGTAATCCTGCAGCTTCTTCTGGACCTCCTCCGAAACGGTCAGCATCGGCGCCACGCAGAAACTGTCGCCGGTGTGGATGCCCATCGGATCGACGTTCTCGATGAAGCAGACGGTGATCTTGTTGCCCTTGGCATCGCGGACGACCTCGAGTTCCAGTTCCTCCCAGCCGAGGACACACTCTTCGACCAGCACCTGCCCGATCAGGCTCGCCGCGAGACCGCGGGCGACGACTTCGCGGAGTTCTTCGACGTTGTAGACGATGCCGCCGCCGGTGCCGCCCATGGTGTACGCGGGACGCAGCACCACGGGATAACCGAGTTCCTGCGCGATCTTTTCCGCCTCTTCGACCGAGTAGCACGGCTCGGACTTCGCCATCGGAACGCCGAGTTTTTCCATGGTCTTCTTGAACTCGATGCGGTCTTCGCCGCGCTTGATCGCGTCGAGGTCGACGCCGATGACCTGGACGCCGTATTTATCCAGCACGCCGGACTCCTGAAGCGAACTCGCGAGGTTCAGCGCGGTCTGTCCGCCGAGGTTCGGCAGCAGCGCGTCGGGGCGTTCGCGTTCGATGATCTTCTCGATGCTCTGGGCGTTGAGGGGTTCGATGTAGGTGTGGTCCGCCATGCCGGGGTCGGTCATAATGGTGGCCGGGTTCGAGTTGACCAGCACGATCTCATAGCCTTCCGCCCGCAATGCTTTGCAGGCCTGGGTTCCGGAGTAGTCGAATTCGCAGGCCTGGCCGATGATGATCGGTCCGGAGCCAATGATCATGATTTTGTTGATGTCGTTGCGTTTAGGCATAATTACCGCCGCTTCCTTTCTAAAATTATATTATTATAGATTAAGTAACAGACTAAATACAGTAATTTACACCATAAATCGGATTTTTCAAGTCCGGATCCGCAAACCGGGAAAAAGTTGTCCTTCAGAGCGGTCCAATGTTTTTTTACGGCACGGCTTGCAAAATACGGACGCCGGCAATATATTGATATGGAAAGGATGGGATCATGAAGGATTTCTGGTATTATTATCTGCGTTCCATGCGGTTGTATTACTGCTTCGTCA
>CACZPY010000205.1 GCA_902783135.1 uncultured bacterium | reverse complement strand
GAGCACGATGTTTAGTATCGCGGCGACCAGCAGGAAGTACAGCGTCGCCGCGCTGTCGCCCACCGCCCGCAGGATGGCGGCGATGATGTTGTATCCGAATTGAAAGACCAGTCCCGCGCAGTAGATGCGGTAATAGACCAGCGTCGGTTCGAGTATCTTTTCCGGCACCGCCACCAGTTTGGAAAAGGCGTAGCGCGAAAGCGCCATCCCGGCGAGGCTCGCCAGCGTTCCCATGCCCAGCAGCAGCACGATCCCCGCCGACGCGTCTTCGCGCACCGCCCGGTCGTTGCCCGCGCCGAAGTGCTGCGCGACGATCACTCCGCAGCCGGCGGAAAACCCGATCGCCAGCGCGAGCGTCATGAACACCAGCGTTCCCGTGGTGCCGACCGCCGCCAGCGCCTCCTGCCCCACGCAGTTGCCGACCACGATCGTATCCACCGTGTTGTAAAGCTGCTGCAGCAGCGATCCGCAGAGGATCGGAAACATGAACCGGACGATATGTTTCCACGGAGCGCCCGCGGTCATCGCCGTACCATATCTGCTCAAAGCGCTCCTCCGTTCACTGGTGATGGTAGCCGCCGCCGGAATTGAAGTTCAGCGCCCGGTAGAGCTGCTCCAGGAGCAGCAGCCGCGCCAGTTCGTGCGTGAACGTAAGCGGCGACAGCGACCACAGCATATCCGCCCGCGCCTTGACCTCCGGCGACAGCCCGAACGGTCCCCCCACCACGAACACGACCCGGGTGTCGCAATTCCTGAGGAACTCCGCGAAGCGCACGGTCGTGAAAAGTTTCCCCTCCTCGGAGAGAACCACCACCTTCGCCCCCCGCGTCCGATCGAGTTCGCGCAGGATCGCCCGCCCTTCGCCCGCCGGGTCCGAGTCGGCGAGTTCGGATATCTTCAACCGCGAATATCCCCCGAGGCGTTTGGCGAACTCCCCGCACATCGCAGAGATCTCGCGCGAACGGAGTTTGCCCACCGCCACGATGTCGATCAGCATCATCTATTTGGACCCCAGCGGCTTGAATCCGTAAACCCACTCTTTGCGCTTGCTGCGTCCGGAGTCCATTTCGCGGTGGAGTTTCCGCATATCGCGCATTTCGTCGTCCTGACGGCGCATCTCCTCCGACAGCAGGCTCTGTTCCCGGCGGCTCAAATTGTCGTTGGCAAAACTTTCCGCCTTCGCCCCCTTGCCGACGCCGAGGAACATGTCGTCCGCCGGATCGCGCCGCCGCGACTTCTTCGCCGGAGCCTTGCGGGAATTCCTTTTCTCCTCCCGCGGCGGATCGCCCTCGCGGTCGCTGCGGCAGCCCGCCGCGGTCAGCAGCAGCGACGCCGCGGCGCAGATCATCAGGATCCTTTTCATCGCTTTTCACCTTCCCGTGAATTTTCGGTTGTCATATCGAAAGTCCGCGACTTCAAACTTTACCGTTCAGCGCCTTTATCCGCAGTTGTCCGCAGGCGGCGTCGGAGCCGCCGCCGCGTTCGACCCGCCGGGTCACCCGCGCGCCCGTGGCGCCGACGCGCTCCTCGAACTCCCGGAGCCGCCGCTCCGCCGGACGCCGGAACTCCCCCGTCGTCGCATTGTACGGGATCAGATTCACCTTCGCGTGGTGCGCATACGCGAGTTTCCCCAGCGCCTCCGCCTGCTCCGGAGCGTCGTTGATGCCGGAGATCAGAGTGTATTCCAGCGTGTAGTCGCGCCCGTTTTCACTGCGGCAGAGGTCCGCCGCCGCCAGCACTTCGGCGATGGGATAACGGCAGTCGTCGGGGATGAGTTTCGCCCGCGTCGCATCGTCGGGAGCGTGAAGGCTCACCGCCAGCGTGTACTCGCGGCGGAGCTTGGCGAATTCGCGCATCCCCGGCACGAATCCGCTCGTCGATACCGTGATCCGCCGCGGCGAAAAACCGAAGTCGCCGGTCAGCGCCGCCAGCGTCGGAGCGAGTTCGCCGAAATTCATCAGCCCCTCTCCGATCCCCATGAAGACCAGATTGTCCGGGCGCCTGCCCGCCGCGGCGATGCCGGTCAGGAATTCCTCCAGCATCTCGCCGCGCCGCAGATTGCGTTTCAGCCCGAAGGCGCCGCTCGCGCAGAACCGGCAGCGCACCGGACACCCGACCTGCGTGCTCAGGCAGAAGGTCAGCCGGTCCCTCGCGGGCAGCAGCGCCATTTCGATGAACTCGCCGTCGTGGAGCTTCAGACGCAGTTTTTCGACATCCGGCGCGGCGATCCGGGCATCGACCGTCAGCGAGGGCGCGAGGAACTCCGCGGCGAGGATGCCGCGCAGCGGCTCCGGCAGATCGGACATCCCGTGCGGATCGATCACATACTTTTCGTGTATCCACTTCCAGATCTGCTTCGCCCGATAGGGGGGCGCCGCATGTGCCCGGAGGACCTCCGAAAGTCTCTCCATGGTCACTCCGGCGAGGATCTCCGGCGCGTTCACTTGAGTTTCTCCAGCGCGGCGGATATGCGCCTGACATGCAGTTTGCCGCGGGCATGTCCGAAGGAGCGTTTCTCGTACTCCCGGGCGAGTTTCAGCGCGAGGGTGTAGTAGCGCTTCGCTCCGGCGCGGTCGCCCATCGCCTCCCGGATCGCGCCCGCGTGTTCCAGTTCCTCGCAGTTTTCCACTTGGGGGCGGCATCTGCGCAGCGCCATATCCATGTATTTCCATGCGCCGTTCCAATCCCCGGCGCGGTAGCGCGCCCACGCCATGCTGTCGAGCAGGGAGGCGTTCTGCGGATGGCAGGAGAGCGAAAAACGGATGCGCCGCTCCGCCTGTTCCCGATCCAGACCGAGCAGCAGCGCCACATAGCCGAAGGAGTTTGCCCATCCGGCGTCGGTCTCGATCCGGGGTCCCGCCAGCTGTTCCGCCGCGCGGTAGTATTTCACGTTCCCGGTCGACTCGGCGAGCTCCAGCAGCGCGAAGATCCGCAGCCGTTCCGCGAGCGGCGAACCGGTTTTCTGCACCAATTCGGCGGCGCGCTCGAAGTCGCCGGTCGCCATCCGGCACTCCAGTTCCAGTTTGTCGCGGGCGGCGGGATCGGCGATCCGCGGCGCCAGGATCAGCGCCTCCTGAAACTTGCCCGCGTTTTTGAGCGCCATCGCCCGGTAGAGCAGGAAAAATTCGGGCTTGACCAGCGGCTTCACCCGCTCCATCAGATCGACTTCGCCCGCCTCGACCGCGGTGTACAGAAAAAGCGCGAACGCCTGCTTGGGATGCCGGCGCATGAGGTCCGCCGCCGCCCGCATCGCCGCCGAACGGGCCCCGGAGGCGAGAAAGAAGCCGACCAGCGCCTCGGTATCCGCCGCGTCCGCGGGCGGCAGATTGCGCAGTTCCTGGACCAGCCGGAAGAAGTTGCGCCGCCCCGGATGCGGGGAGTCCTTCCACGCCCCCGCGTCATCCTTGTCCAGCAGCTCCCACCCCTCGGCGGAAAAGGCGAGGCGATAGTAGTAATCCAGCAGCGCCGCGGGGGGGATCGCCCGGTGCCACGCCTTGCCGCGCTTCAGCACCAGATCTTCCACCTCGGGACACAGCGCGCCGCTTTCGCCGCACTCCCCCGCCAGTTCCAGCAGCCGCCCGGAAAGCTCGCGAAAGAGCGGTGCTTCGAACGCCGTCAGCTCCCGCGCCGCCGCCGCCCGCCACGCCTCGCGCGTCAGGCGGAAAAGTTCATCGAGGTCCATCGGCGCCGCCGCGGAAAAGTCGTCCTCGTCACGGTACGCCCGCAGCAGCAGCACCGCCGGCACCAGACCGCCGCGGCGACGCGCCACCGGCAGCAGCCGCGCAGTGCTCTTGGGCGGAAGCGGATTGCGGGTCAGGTGGATCAGCGCCAGCTCCGCCGGGTAGGTGTCGCGCTCCGCCGACTCGAGCAGCGCGGCGCCGCGCTTGGCCGGATCGCTCTCGCGCAGCGCCAGAAAAAACGACAGCGCCTCACCGCCGCCGGCTGCCGCGGAAGCCGTCAGCACCGTCGCCAGAAACACCGGGATCATCGCCGGGATCTTCATCGCCACCTCCTACGCCGATTGACAAAAAAATCCGCTCCCTCCAAACTCCGCATAGGGAAGTCCGGGAAGCGGAAACTTCATGCGCGACCGCATCCGGACGACATGCCCCGCTCGGAAACGGTTCCTTCTTTGCGAGCTTCCGCCCGACCGTGCCGCGCCGAAACGCGGGAACGCCGGACGGCGCTTCGCAAAGTCTGAGTGCCGGTAGTCGCCCGGCGTGTTACTTCTTCTTGTGACGCAACGCCTTCAGCTGCTTCTTGCGCTTGTGCTTGGCGATCTTCTTGCGCCGCTTCTTCTTCAAATTGCCCATAATATGCTTCCCTGTTTTATGTTCGACAGTTGATGTCGTCCTATTAATTTAACCCGCTTGAGCGAAAATTCCCAATGATTTACTGAAAAAATCCGGCTTTTTCTGCTTTTTTGCCGGTTTCGGACCGTAATTTCGCCTTCCCGCTACTTCTGCGAGTCGATCTTTTCCAGCGTGATCCCCGGAAATTTCTGCACGAACGTCACCAGCGCGTCGTCGCTCAGCGAAGCGTGCTTCTGCAGCGTCAGCGTCACCCGGTACGCGTCGTTGCTGCGCTTGCCCTTGACCGCCATGTCGTGCGAGATCACGTTCCAGCCGTTTTTCCGCAGCGCCGCCTCCAGATCCGCGATCGCCTCCCGGTTCGTCGTCTTGTAGACGAGCGTCGAATTCAACCGTCCCTTGTGGAAGAACAGCCGCAACAGTTCCAGCCCGATCAGCACGAATATCGTAGATACGATGCCGATGATGTACAGCCCGCAGCCGATCGCCATGCCGATACCCGCCACGACCCACATCCCCGCCGCGGTCGTCAGCCCGGTGATGTTGCCGCGGTTGACCATGATCGTCCCCGCTCCGATGAAACCGATGCCCGACACGATCTGCGCCGCGATACGCGCCTGATCGAAGCGCCGGAAATCCTGACCGGGAGCAAGCGTGTTGATGCCCTTCGCGGCATCCACGAGCCCCGTGTCGGTCATGCTCATGAAGCCGTAGACCGACACCACCATGAACAGCGCGCTGCCGAAGCAGACCAGAAAGTGCGTCCGCACCCCCGCCTCCTTCGAGCGCAGTTCCCGCTCCAGACCGATCACCAGACCGCACAGCGCCGCCGCCACCAGACGCATGATCACCGGAAGCAGCGGTGCGTTCGTCATTTCCAACATTATATCATTCATGACCGAAACGCTCCTCCATGTTCAAATCGCAAATTCGTTTGCGCAGGGTCCGCAATAAGGTAAATATATGACGTAAACCCAATATTGTCAAGCCGCGCCGAAAAAGCGAAAAACTGGTAGTCCGGGCGGGGATCGAACCCGCGACCACCTGCTTAGAAGGCAGGTGCTCTATCCGACTGAGCTACCGGACCGTATGTTTCGTATAATATTACCTCGATCGGGCGTTTTTTCAAGGATGGAGCGGCAAAACGCCCATTTCCGCGAAACGAAGTTTCAGGCGGGGATCGGCGTTTTGCACCGCCATGCAGCATGGCGAAAAAAGCTCGGCCGGCGGTTTCTACCGGTGGAGTTTCTTCCACACGGGTTCGAGGTCGACGATGCTGCGGGTGCGCGCCGCCTGATCGATGCCGAGGGCGAGGATCGCGCTCTCCAATCCTTCGCTGCCGCTGCACTTGGGTTCTTCGCCCGTCGTCATGGTGTGGAAGAGTTCCTTCATGATGTAGGCGTCGCCCCCGCCGTGACCGTCGGCGTTCTTGAAGGTGATGCAGTTTTCCTCGTCCGAGCCGACCATGCGGTACTTGATCTGGCGGTCGTAGAGTTCGAGGATGATCGTCCCCTCGGTGCAGCTCAAATACATCCGGCGGCGCGGCAGCGCGTTGCACATCGTGCACTGGAACTGCACCCGGATGTGGTTGCGGTACTCGAAGATCGCCACCTGATTGTCCATGAGGTCCTTGTCCGAGGTGAAGGGCGAGGGCTGCGCGTGGGGATCGCGCCACTTGCCGAAGGTGAGCTTGCCGTACTTCTGGATCATGTAGTCGTTCTCGGGCAGGTAGAAATCCCGACCGCCGAAACTCGCCACCACCGACGCCTTGGAGTTGCAGAACCAGTTGATGAGGTCGAGGTCGTGGCAGCATTTTTCCAGTATGTGCGGTCCCGAGACGGCGGTGTTGCGGCGCCAGTTCGCCATGATGTAGCCGCCGTGGTACGGGGGTATGTTCTCCTCGGCGCAGATCGAGAGCAGTTTGCCGAACTTGCCCGAGTCGAGCATCTCCTTCACCCGCTGATAGATCGGGGCGTAGCGCAGCACGAAGCCCGTTGCGAAGAGCCTGCCGCTGGCTTTGTACGCCTCGTAGATCTCCACGCAGTCGTCGATGGTGGTGCCGATGGGCTTTTCGGAGAAGACGTGCTTGCCAGCCTTGAAGGCGGCGAGGATCTGGTCGTGGTGGAAGGCGTTGGGCGAAAAGACCATCACCCACGTCACGCCGGGGAAGTCGATCGCCTCCTGAACGCTCGCGCAGGCGGCGGCGTCGGGGGTCTCCCACATCTCCTTGGCGTATTCGATCTCGGCGGGATCGGGATCGTACAGCGCGGCGATCTCGACCTGCCGCGCGGAGTCGTTGAGCAGATTGCCCACCACCTTGCGGGCGCGCCGTCCGCACGCCAGCACCGCTACTCGAATCTTTTCCATAGTTTTCGATCCTCCTGAAAGTTGTGATAATTTTTCGATCATCTGCCGAGTTGTTTCCACACGGGTTCGAGGTCGACGACCTTGCCGGTGCGCGCCGCCTGGTCGAAACCAAGGGCGAGGATCGCGCTTTCCAATCCCTCGTCGCCGCTGCATTGGGGGGGCACGCCGTTCGTCATCGTGTCGAAGAGTTCCTTCATGATGTAGTCGTCGCCGCCGCCGTGACCGTCGGCGTTCTTGAAAGTGAGCGTGTTTTCCTCGTCCGAGCCGAGCATGCGGTATTTGATCGTGCGCTCGTAAAGATCCAGCGCGATCGTCCCCTCGGTGCAGGAGAGATACATCCGGCGGGTCGGCATGGCGTTGCACATCGTGCACTGGAACTGGACCCGGATGCCGTTGCGGTACTCGAAGATCGCCACCTGATTGTCCATGAGGTCCTTGTCCGAAGTGAAGGGCGACGGCTCCGCGTGGGGGTCGCGCCACCTGGCGAAGGTGCCGTGCCCGTACTTTTCGTGTAGGGATTCGTTTTCGGGCGTGAAGAAGTTTCTGCCGCCGAAGCTCGCCGCCCGCGACGCCTTGGACTGGCAGAACCAGTTGATGAGGTCGAGGTCGTGGCAGCATTTTTCCAGTATGTGCGGCCCCGCAACGGCGGTGTGGCGGCGCCAGTTCATCATGATGTAGCCGCCGTGGTAGGGGGCGATGTTCTCGTCGGCGTTGATCGAGAGGATCTTCCCGAACTTGCCGCTGTCGAGCATTTTCTTGACCTGCCGGTAGAGCGGGGCGTAGCGCAGCACGAAGCCGGTGGCGAACACGCGCCCGCTCGATTTGTATGCGTTGTAGATCTCGACGCAGTCGCCGATGGTGGTCGCGAGCGGTTTTTCGGAGAAGACGTTCTTGCCGGCCTTGAACGCGGCGAGGATGTGATCGTGGTGCATGGCGTTGGGCGAAAAGACCATCACCCACGTCACGCCGGGGAAGTCGATCGCCGCCTGAGCGCTCGGACAGGCGACGGCGTCGGGGGTCTCCCACTTCTCCCGGACGTAATCCATCTCGGCGGGATCGGGATCGTAGACGGCGGCGATCTCCACCTGCCGTTCCGAATCCTGAAGCAGATGGTTCACCACGTTGCGGGCGCGGTTGCCGCAGGCGATCACCGCGACTCGGATCTTTTCCATTATCTTGCCTTCCTTTGCGTTTTTACGCCGTTTCGCCGACATTTTCCCGGAAGAAAAATCTCCCCGGATTTGGATTTTTAGCGTTCACATATTATAGTATATACTGCGTAGCGCGGAAAAAGAATGGATAAAAACCGCATTTATCATGGCAAAAAATGTAGTGGTCAGACATCTGGACGGCGGGCACTGCGTGCACCACGCCGTGGGACGCGGCGACGAGATCCACCGCCGCTACGGGTTGTGGATCATCGGCGGCTCGACCAACCGCATCCGTCCGGGGACGTTCAACCGGCCGTTCCGGAGCTTCGACTTCTACAATCTGTCGCACTTTCTGGAGGGCTCGGGCAAGTGCGCCTTCGAGCGCGGCGGCGAGCGGGTGCTCGTCCCCGGCGACTGCGTGGCGGTGACGCCGGGCGTGGAGCACATCTACGGCAGCGTCGAAGACGACATCTACCTCGAAGACACGCTGAAGTTCCAGGGCCCCGTCGCGGACATGCTCCGCGACGCGGGGGTGATCCGCGACGGCGTGTACCACTTGGGATCGCTGCGCCGGGTGCGCGAGATCGCCGAGGCGGCGCGGGACCCCTCGGTCTCGGCGCAGATCAACGCGAACGGGGCGCTGCAGCAGCTGCTGCTCGACATGTACAACCAGCACCGGCGCCGGCGCTCGGGCGGCGACGTGCTCGCGGACGTGCTGGCGACCGTCAAGGCCAACCCGGGGCGGTGGTGGACGGTCGCGGAACTCACCGAACTCGCGGGACTTTCCGCGGACAAACTGCGGCGGGAGTTCCTGCGCCACACCGGGATGCTGCCCAAGAACTACATCGAGGAGTTCAAGATGCACCGGGCGGCGGAACTGCTCCACGAGGGGGCGACGATCGCCGCCGCCGCGGAGGCGCTCGGCTACCGCGACATGTACCACTTCGCGCGGCGGTTCCGGCTCCGCTTCGGGGTGCCGCCGGGGCGCTTCCGGGCGCAGTCGGAACGCCCCTGACGGCGGGATCCTCGGTATTTCCGGCGATGCGGAGCCGACCGCGCAAAAAGTCGCCGACGGCGACGCAATACATTATCTCGAAGCCGACGTTTCGGCTCGCGAGGGGTCGAGGGGGCGGCGAAATCGCCCCCTCGCGCCCATCACGGCGGAAACTTTATATTTCGTCCGGAACGCCTTGAAATCTATTTGCCGTCGCGGTATTCCACGCGCAGCGTGAGTATCTCGAAGGGCTTCAACTTCAGTGCGAGGGACTTGCCGCGGAGCGGCAGCGCGTCGCCCCGTGCCCACTCCACGAGGTCCGTTTCGGAGACCCTGGCGGGCTTCGCCGCGAAGTACAGCGTCCCCGCGGAGTGCCGCCCGCGGATCTCGACTATGCGCAGGATCAGCGAGTCGTCCTTTTCCGCCCGTTTGACCGCCTCCAGACGGATGCCTTCGGATTCCACGCGGCAGGGCGTCTGGAACTTGCCCGTCCGGAAACCGTCCGCCGCCAGCACGGGGCGGTTCAGATTCGCCGCCTCGTCCATGACGCAACTGTCGGGCAGCGCGCCCGCGTGGGGGAGCAGACTGTAGGTGAAAAGATGGCGCCCCTGATCGGCGAAGCGGTCGGGGTACACGGGGGAGCGCAGCAGCGCCAGATCCAGCGTGGAGCCTTTCACGCGATAGCCGTATTTGCAGTCGTTGAGCAGCGCGACGCCGCAGTCCCGGTCGGAGAGATCGGCATAGCGCTGACCGCAGACCTCGAATTTTGCCTGATCCCAGGTCGTGTTGCAGT
Source organism: uncultured bacterium (assembly GCA_902783135.1). Taxonomy (GTDB): domain Bacteria; phylum Verrucomicrobiota; class Lentisphaeria; order Victivallales; family Victivallaceae; genus UBA1784. The sequence goes on along the minus strand of CACZPY010000205.1, from coordinate 9,733 downwards.
GGGTGTTGCGTTCCACATAACCGTACTGGATGTCGAAGGAGGCGGTCTCCGAGCGGATCGCGGTCGGGAACGCCACCCGCAGCATGGTCCGGTATTCGTGCCAGTCGGCGCGGGTGATGAAATCCAGCCGTTTGGAATCCGCCGCCAGCACGACGAGCTGCCGGAACTCCGAGTGCTCCGTACGGTACGCGAACTCGACGGTATCGGCGGCGGGTCCGCGGAGCACGGTCCCGGCGGAAACGCAAGTCAAAGTACCTTTTTTGTCGCGCGGGTAGCTGATGTCCACGTCCCAGGCTTCGTGGTTGACCGGGCGGTCGTTGTACAAGGAGAGCACGTTGCCCTCCCCGGAGAGGAATTCTTTGTTCAGTTCCTTGTCGAACGCGCCGGTCAGGTGTCCGTTCCGGTCGAATTCGTAACGGACCAGCCGGTTTTCCAGAACCCGCCGCCCGGTGTCTTTGGGAGCGTCCGGCTTCCGCGGGCCCTTGCGAAGCGTGACGCAGCCGCCCGCGGGGACCGCGACGCGGACCCGGGGCGCACCGTCGACCGACTGGGAGGCAAGTTCGTTCCCGTCTTCGTCCAGCACGGAGCATCCGCTCCATTCGCCGGGCAGTTCCGCCAGCCCGGTCCAGACGTTGGACAAGGTGTTGATCAGCACGGCGGAACCGGTCTTTTTGCGGAACAGCTGCGCGCAGGCGTTCGCGATCTCCGCCTGCGCCGTCTGGAGGATCAGCAGATGCTCCCTTTCCGTCCGTTCGTAGACCTGCCGGATGGACGACCCGGGGATGATGTCGTGGAATTGGTTGAGCAGCAAAGTCTTCCACGCTACGTCGAGTTGTTCGCGGGGGTACGCTTCCGGCGGCAGGGCGGAGGCGAGGAACTCGAGCGCGGTCAACGTCTGTTCGCAGCGGCGGTTGCCGCGCTTGGTGCGGCTCTGGGTGGTCAGAGTTCCCCGGTGCAGTTCCAGATAGAGTTCGCCGTGCCACTCCGGCAGTTCGCTTCGGTACTGTTCCAGCTCGCGGAAGAAGTCGGCGGCGAAGCGCCACCGCGACTTCGGGCAGCCGCGCAGATCGGAGAGGATGCGGCAGCGTTCCACATAATTTTCGGAAGGTCCGCCGCCGCCGTCGCCGATCCCGACGAGGCTCATGAATCCGGGCAGGATATCCGCCTCCTCGAAGCGGTCGGCGGCGTGGATCCGCCCGGCCGCCGACGGCGAGGCGTTGTAGGTATCCTCCGGCGGGAAGTGGGTGATGACGCTGCTGCCGTCGATGCCGTACCAGTGGAAGGTGTGATACGGGAAACGATTGATCTGGCTCCACGATATCTTCTGGGTCAGGAAGCCGTCGCACCGCGCCTTGCGGATGATCTGCGGCATCGCGGCGGAGTAGCCGAACACGTCGGGGATCCACACCGTGCGGACGTCGACGCCGAACTCGTCCATGAAGAAGTTCTTGCCGTGCAGAAACTGGCGGACCATGGACTCGCCGGAAATGATATTGCAGTCGGCCTCGACGAACATGCCGCCCTGAAGTTCCCAGCGCCCCTCCTTCACGCGCTTGCGGATCTTGGCGAAAAGTTTCGGATAGTTCTTCTTGACCTGAAGGTAAAGATACGGCTGCGAGGCGCCGAATTTGAACTCCGGATACTGTTCCATCAGCGCCAGCTGACTGGCGAAGGTCCGGGCGGCCTTGCGGGTGCTTTCGCGCACCGGCCAGAGCCAGCCCACGTCGATGTGCGCATGACCGATCGTGTCGGCAATCAGAGCGCCGTCTTCGGCGCGGAGCCGGAACACGGTGTCCCTGAGCACCTGCCGCGCCGCGGCCGCGTTGGCGGGGTCGAACGCATAGACATCCATCGCCTTGTTGAGGCGGGTCAACAGCTGACGGCCGCGGTAGTCGTCGTGCCCGTAACAGTCGAGCATCCCGGAAAGCGTTTCCATTTCCAGCAGGAACAGCCACACCTCGCGGTCGAACACGCAAAGTTTCAGATCCCGGATCACGGGGTAGAAGTACCCCAGAGGCGCCTCCGGATCCCGGGCTTCGGGACCGGGCAGATGAACGCCGAAAAGATTGTTCGCCGCCGCTTCGCACCAGAAATCGACCTTGCCTCCCGGCTTCAAGTCGCCCAAAACATAGGTGTCCTTGAAAAATTTGGTGTCGAAGACGCTGTAGCCGGTGAGTCCGTAAAGCGGCACCCCCTTCGCGTCGAAGAGCATGAGTTCGCTGCCGGTGTTCAGACGCAGACAGCACTCCCTGCCGGCGAACGCCTCCGGTACGACCGCCGAAACATGGAACCAGGCGCTTTCCCAGGTGCGCCCCCAGACTTCGCCCTCGTAGACGGGATGATAGTGCAGTTTCAGCCGGTCCTTGAACGGCACCGGGTCCCGGCTGACCGCGCACTCCGCATCCAGATAGACGGCGCCGGGATAGATGTCGTCGAAGTTGTTTTCAACCAGTTTTTCGACCCGGTCCCGGAAGATGCGAAAGAGATTTTTATCCATCATGAGCCCCCAGAATTTTTTGAAGTCAGTTCAAGAGATCGCGTCTCACTCCTCGATCACGCAGCGGAAGCCGATGTCGTCGCCGCGGTCGCTCCACAGCCGGAACTGGCTGAAGTCGATCTCGGCGCAGACGGGCGGCAGCAGATACGACCCGCCCATCACCATCACCAGCGAACCATCCGACGAGGAGGAGAGCGCGAACTCGCGGACGTTGCCCGCCAGATCGAAGGCGCCGCAGGGCGAAAGATCGCCGGGAAAACTCCCCGGAGGCGCGCCGCGGGGGTATCGGGTGCCGGGCAGGAAATCGGCGAGCAGCGCCCGTCCGCTGCGGTATTCGTCGCCCCACGGAAACTTTCTGCGGTCGGTGCCGCGGGCGGCGCGCCGCCACTCCCATTCATGGGGCAGCCGCACCTGCCGGTTCAGCCGCTGCGACAGGTAGCGGCAGTATTTCTTCGCCGCGTAGCCGGGGATCCCCGTGACCGGCAGTCCGGCGGAAAACGGCGGTGCGATCTTTCCGTCGTCATCCCACAGCGGCCGGGGCGACGAACCGCCGCCGAGCAGCGCGCGGCAGCGCTCCCGCTCCGCCGGGGGCAGGGTCTTCCAGAACGCCAGATATTCGCCTATCGTGACTTCGGTCCGCGATATCTGGAATGCCCCGCTCAAGTAGGTGCATCCGGAAGCGTCCATCTCCTCGTTGGCGGGGACGTAGACGAAGCCGCTTTCGATCTGCTCCGGCGGCTCGAAGCAGAAACGGGTGGTCAGCGCCAGATGGATCCGCACCGGAGCATCGATGGGGACGTCTTCCTCGCGGGTGAACTCCATGCGGTAGTTCCCGGACGGCAGTTCCAACTCGACGCGTTCGCCGGGAATGAGGTCGAATTTCTGCTCCGCGAAATCGGTGTTTTCCCCTTCGCGGCGCAACCGCACCGTCCAGTTTTCGTCGTCGGACTCCAATTCCAGCCGTCCGGAACCGGCATCGATCGCGCCGACGGTCCGGCGCAACACGGGATCGGCGGCAACGGCGACGCCGAAAAGTTCCGGCCAGCGGCTGCGCATCTCTTCCAGCGTTTCGCGCACGGCGCCGCCGTTGCGCGACAAGAGTTCGTTGCGCAGCCGGTTGCGGAAAATGGCGCGCGCCATTTCCGCCACGCGCGTTTCCCGGCGGGCGATCCGGCGCGGGATCCGCGCCAACAGCTCCAGAGCGGCGGTGTAGTTGTCGGTCATGCGGATCTTGCGGCGGTTCAGATCGGCGCGGATGCCGTCGCCCGCCTCGGAATCCGCCAGCCGCGGGATCGCGATCATGCGATAGTCCCGGCGCAGCATCCGGTCGGCGTTCTGCGCTTCGAGGAAGTCGTAGCCCGCCAGATTGAAGATGTTGTCAGCGCTCATCTGCTCCTGCATTTCCTGCCAGAAGCGGAATCCGCCCCAAGTCAGCAGCGCCGCGAGGATCGTCAGCGGGACCAGCGGGCGCCGCCGCAGGAGTTTCATCGCGCGGTAGAACCAGTTGGGCGAGTAGGCGCGCACCGGATAACCGTCGAGGAAGTCGTGGACGTCGTCCAGAAGTTCCCGCACCGTGGCGTAGCGTTTTCCGCGGTCGCGCGCCATCGCTTTGAGCGTGATCGCCTCCAATTCGCGCGGGACCGCCTGCCCCGGATGCGCCGCCCGCCACGGAGCGGGGAACTTGCCGCGCGTCGCCAGCTCCGCCAGTTGTTCCGGCGGCAGATCGGGCGGGAACGGCGACGGTTTCCAAGTGAGGATCGAGTAGAGGATCACCCCCAAGCTGTAGACGTCCGTCTGCTGATCCGGTTCGCGCAGTTCCCCCGAGAGCAGTTCGGGCGCCATGAACGCGGGCGTGCCCCCCAGCGTGCCGGGGCGGTCGTGCGCCGCCTCGCCGCCGAGTTCCACGCCGCCCGAACTGGCGCGGCTTTCGTGGTACTGCGCCATCCCCCAGTCCATGACCAAGACTTCGCCGTAGTCGCCGACCATCAGATTGGCGGGTTTGAGGTCGCAGTGCAGCACTCCCCGGGAGTGCGCGAAGGATACTCCGTTGCAGGCGGAAATGAAGATCTCCAGCATCCGGCGCAGCGTGAAGCGCCGCCGCATCGCCGCGTCGCCGTCCGCCAGTTTGCCGATGATCGAGCGCAGGGTCTGCCCCCGCACCCGCTTCATCGAAAAGTAGACCCCGGCGCCCTCGAAGACGCCGATCCGGTGCACCGGCACGATGTTCGGGTGGCTGATCTGCGCCGTGGTCCGCGCCTCGCGGATGAAGGCGCCGATACGCTCGGGGACCCAGCGGAAGGCGGGACGCAGCATCTTGAGCGCCACTTCGCGCATCAGCCCCGGTTCGCGCCCGGCAAAGACCGCGCCCATGCCGCCGACGCCGATGGTGCTGAGTTCGCCGTAATCCTCGATCGCGTCGCCTTCGGGCAGACCGAGCCGCCGCCGCAGTTCCGTCGCGGAGAGCGCGGGAGCGTCGGCTCCGGGATCGACGACCAGCGTGGGATCGTCACCGGGGAGCGCCGGAGCCGAAGACGTCAATGGATCGCCGCCGGGAGTCATCTCGTGTTCCGCCTTTCCGTGTGTTCGTCCGCCGTTTGCTGTCACACGCTAAAGTAACCCCGCAACGCGCGTTTGGCAAGATACGGAAGACCTTTTTCCGGGAAAAAGCATGAACGGACTCAAGACAGCAGTGCCGTCAACTCGGCGGCGAGGCGGCGGAGCGGCAGTCCGATCACGTTTTCGACTTCGCCGTCGAGCGAACTCACCAGCATGTCGCCGTGGTCCTGAACGGCGTAAGAGCCCGCCTTGTCGAGGACATTCACGACTTCGAGATATTCGTCGATCACTTCCGGCGTCAGCACTTTGAAGTGCACCGTGGATATCTCGCTCCAGAGCCGCAGCACGGGGGGATCCCGGCGGACGAGGGCGACCCCGGTCACGACCTGATGGGCGCGCCCGGAGAGGGCGCTCAAGGTGCGGCGGGCGTCGTCGGGATCGCGCGGCTTGCCGATGATGCGTCCGTCGAGCAATATCACGGTGTCGGCACCGAGCACCACGGCGTCGGGAAAGTGCCGGGAGGCAGCCTCCGCCTTGATCCGGGCGTTACGCACCGGCAGTTCGGCGGCGGGGGCTTCCCCGTCGGCGAGTTCGCGCGCCGGAAAGACCCGCGCCTCGAACGGGATTCCGAGGCGCGCGAGCAGTTCCTTGCGGCGCGGAGATTCAGAGGCGAGGAGCAGTTTCATCGTCCGTCTGCGCCGCCGGGACATCGTCCGAAGCGGATGCCGGGGCGGACGCTTCCGCGAGCGGAACCGCGAGTTTTTCGACGACGATCCGGATGCTGCGCAGCGCTTCGACCCCGAAGAGCTGCTTCAGTTTGTCCTTCAGCTGCGGACGGAGCCGCCCCGCAACGTCGGGCACGCCGCGACTGCCCCGGAACTCGCAGAACAGCGTCAGCATATACGCCTTGCCGCGGCGGAACATCCGCAATTTGCGCAGATAAAGTTCCGGATAAAGTTCGAGCTCGCGGTCGATCGCCTCTTCCAGCGCGTCGCGGGTGACCACGATGTCGCCGTCCGGACTTTTGACCGTAACGGACGAGGCGCGGCGGGTGCGGAATATCAGAAAGACGATGAACTTCAATATCAGCAGCGCCACGACGAGCGCCAGCACCAGCACCAGCGCGGCGAGGTATCCGCGGTTGAAGTCGCTTTCCAGCAGGATCTTCCACGCTTTGGGGTCGCAAACAGACGTCATTTCATCACCTCGGCGGCGGCTTGCCGCCCGTTATCGGATCGGCATATCGACCGGGGTATCGGCGGCGGGCGCCGCATCGTCCATATCGGTCTCGGGTTCGACCTCCTGGACCAGCACGTCGACTTTGGCGACGGTCATGCCGGTGGTGTTTTCGATCGCGGAGATCACCGCTTTCTGGACCGCGGCGGCGACCTTCGGCAGCCGGAATCCGATCTTGATGTTGAGTTTGATCTCCAGCGAGACGCGGTTGTCGTCGCCCATCTGGACGGTGATGGCGCGATCCTGCATCCGGCGGCTGCCGACGATCTCGGCGATGTTGTCGACGAGCAGACTGCCGGCGAGCCGGGAGACGCCTTCGACCTCCAGCGTCGCCCGCCGCGCCAGCGACGAGATGACGTTTTCGTGGATCTTGACTTCGCCGATATCGCTGTCCCCGAGAACGGCGGTGGTGTTTTCGGAATTCGTCTTCGGAGCGTTTTGGGCTTCGGCGTTCTTCGCATTGGCTCTCATGATCATTTCTCCTTTTTCTTGACCTTCCGCTGTTCCTGCATCAGGCGTTCGACGAAGCCGGTGTCGTATTTGCCGCCGGCGAAATTCTTGTGGGAAATTATCCGCTTCTGGAAGGGGATCGTGGTCTTGACGCCTTCGACGACCATCTCGTCGAGGGCGCGGCGGCAGACCGCCAGCGCCTCGGAGCGGTCGCGTCCCCAGGCGATAAGCTTGCCGAGCAGACTGTCGTAATACGGCGGCACGATGTAGCCGGAAAAGACGTGGGTATCCATGCGCACCTGCGGACCGCCGGCGGGGATGAACTGGTTCAATCTTCCCGGCGACGGCGCGAAGTCGCGGTCGGGATCCTCGGCGTTGATGCGGCACTCGATGGCGTGGCCCTTGATCTGGATATCCTTCTGACGCAGCGCGAGTTTCTCGCCGGCGGCGATCCGGATCTGCTCCTTCACGAGGTCGATGCCGGTGACCGCCTCGGAGATCGGATGCTCGACCTGGATGCGGGTGTTCATCTCCATGAAATAGAAGTTCCCGTCCGCGTCGTAGAGGAATTCGATGGTGCCGGCGCTGGTGTAGTTGGCGGCTTTGGCGGCCTTGACCGCCGCGGTGCCGATCTTTTCGCGCAGTTTGGCGTTGATCGCGGGCGAGGGACTTTCCTCGATCAGCTTCTGGTTGCGGCGCTGGACGCTGCAGTCGCGCTCGCCCAGATGGATCACGTTGCCGAAGTTGTCGGCGAGGATCTGCACCTCGATATGGCGCGGATTGACCAGAAACTTTTCCATATACAGATCGCCGTTGCCGAATGCGCTCTCCGCTTCCGACTTGGCGGCGTAGTACCCCTGAAGCAGGCTCGCGTCGTTGTGGACGATCCGCATGCCGCGTCCGCCGCCTCCGGCGACCGCCTTGATGATGACGGGGTAGCCGAGTTTGCGCGCGGTGGCGACCGCGTCGGCTTCGTCGGCGATGACGCCGTCGCCGCCCGGAGTGATCGGGACGCCCGCCTTGCGCATGGTCTCGCGCGCGGCGGCCTTGTCGCCGAGGGCGCGCATCGCCTCGGGCGAGGGTCCGATGAAGACGATGCCGTGTTTGCGGCACGCCTCCGCGAAGTAGGCATTCTCGGAGAGGAACCCGTAGCCGGGGTGGATGGCGGAAACATCGCAGAGCGCCGCGACCGACAGGATGCGGTCGATGCACAAGTAACTCTGCGCCGAACGCGGCGGTCCGATGCACACCGCTTCGTCCGCCAGACGCACCGCCATGCTGTCGGCGTCGGCGGTGGAGTAGACGAGCACCGAACGGATATCCAGTTCGCGGCAGGCGCGGATGATCCGGACGGCGATCTCGCCGCGGTTGGCGATCAGGATCTTATGAAACATTATTCACGTGCCTCCGCCGCTTTTTCAGCCGATCACAAAGAGCTTCTGCCCGTACTCCACGGGATCCCCGTTTTCGACCAGCACTTCCCGGATGATGCCGGACTTTTCCGCCTTGACCTCGTTCATGACCTTCATCGCTTCGATGATGCCGACCACCGTGTCGGCGGTCACCCGGTCGCCTACTTCCACGAAGGGCTTCGCCTCGGGCGAAGCGGCGCGGTAGAAGGTGCCGACCAGCGGAGACTCGATCGCCTCCAGCGGGGCCTCGGGCGCCGGAGCCGCCGGGAGCGGCGCCGCCGGAGCCGCGGCGACCGGAGACTGCTGCACCGCGGGCGCCGCCGCTCCGGCGCGGGAGATGCTGAGATTGCAGCCGTCGACCTCGATCTTGAACTCGGTCAGCTCGTATTCGCACATCATGCGGACGATCGTCTTGATTTCTTCGATTTGCATATTGTATTTATCTCCGAATGGTTTCAGTAACTGCGATCATTTGACGGCGCCGCCGCAGAACGCGTCCAGCGCGAGCAGATACCCCTGCGCGCCGAGTCCGCAGATCATGCCGCGGCAGACCGGTGTGGTGACCAATACCCGGCGGAACGCCTCCCGCCCCGAAACATTGCTCAAGTGGACTTCGATCGCGGGGATCCCCGCCGCCGCCAGCGCGTCGCGCAGCGCCACCGAGGTATGGGTGTAGGCGCCGGGGTTGATGATGATGCCGGAACAGCCTTCGTCCTGCGCCTGACCGATGCGGCGGACGAGTTCGCCCTCGATGTCGGACTGGAAGTCGACGAGCTCGACGCCGCGTTTTTCCGCCGCGCCGCGCAGCTCCGCCACGATGTCGGGCAGCGTGCGCGTACCGTAGATGCCCGGTTCGCGCCTGCCCAGACGCGCCATATTGGGTCCGTTTACAAGCAGGATCTTCATAACCTCATTCCCCTGAGGCGCGGAACCTTCCGGGCCCTTTCGTTCCCCGATCACGACATTCCGCGCTGTATACAATATAGCATGGCGGCGGCGATTTGTCCAACTTGAGGCGGGAAACGGCATTGCGCCGCCTCCCGTCGGGTCGGTTTTTCAGTTGCGGTGATCGCCGAAGAGCCGTTTCGCGTGGTGATTCGTCCACTCCGCCATCCGCTGGAACGCGGCGTAGAGGCAGGGGATGAACATGATGCCCACCACCGTCGCCATCAGCATCCCCCAGAAGGTCGTCACGCCGATCGCGCGGCGGCTGCCCGCGCCCGCGCCGGTGGCGACGACCATCGGGAACACGCCGATCACGAACGAGAGCGCGGTCATCATCACCGAGCGGAACCGGAGCCGCATGCCGTCGAGCGCGGCGTCGGTGATCTCTCTGCCCGCATCGCGCTCCTGCTTGGAGTACTCCGCCATCAGGATGGCGCTCTTGGCGGTGAGTCCGATCAGCATCAGGAGTCCCAGCTGGCAGTAGATGTTGAGGTCCATGCGCAGGATCTTGAGCGCGATCATGCCGCCGAGGGTCGCGGTGCCGACCGACAATATCACCGAGATCGGCATGGTCCAGCTCTCGTACTGGGCGACGAGGAAGAGGTAGCTGAAGGTCAGCGCCAGCGCCAGCAGATAG
>CACZPY010000204.1 GCA_902783135.1 uncultured bacterium | reverse complement strand
TGTGGGTGTCGCGGCCGCTCGAATCCTTCTGATCGGCGATCCAGTTGTTGACGAGCGACTGCGTGAGCGTCGCGTCGTAGTGGTAGTTGCTGGTGACGGTCCAACTGTACTTGTAAGACATGACGTTTCCCCTTTCCGCAAAAATATGAAAACTTTGTCAAAAACAATATTTTAAAAAATATAGAGTCGCAATTGCCCGATGTCAATATGCGTTCAAAAAAAAATATGGTGGTTTCCCAAGTTAATGCGGCTGCGAATAAATGACGCCCCGGCGCGGAGCGTGCCGCGTCGGGGCGGATGAAGGAGCGATGAGTCACTTGCCGTCGTGACCGTAGTAACCCTGCAGCAGCGGCTCGGTGCGGCGGTAGACCTCGCTCCAGAACTCGGCTTCTTCGGGCGTCTTCGCCGTCATATAGCCCGTGACCGCCAGATGGCGCACGCACTTGCCGACGTGGCGGAACTTGGCGATCATGTTGTCCTGCGTGCCGCCGACGGTGCGGATGGCGCGCCCGAGTTTCTTGGCTTCTTCCTCCTTGGCCTCGCTGTCCAGTTTGGAGACGGCGAGTTTCAGCACCTCCTTGCCGAGCGCCTCCACGTCGGTCGGGAACTTGATCCTTTCGCGGTCGAGTTCGTAGAGCCGGTCGATCTCGTTGACGGCGGCGACCAGCTTATCCGTGTCGGCGGCGAGTTCCGGGTGGAGTTTTTTCCAGTCGTCGGCGAAGCGGAGCATCTCCAACCGCCACTCCCGGCCGCTCTCGATGCGCCCGCGGATGGACTCGACGAAGCACTGCATCGACTTGAGCATCGCGGCGATCTCGGAAACCTTCTTTTCCGCTTCGTCGCGGTAGAATATCTTTTCGAACAGCGCCGTTATGCCGCAGGTGGTGGCGGGCACGCCGTAGTTGGTGTTGGTGCTGCGGTGGAGCTGGTTCGCCGCCACCCACGGCGGCAGGAAATTTTCCGGCAGAATGGTTTTTGACTTCTGCCCCGCCTGCCACGCGTAGATGTAGACGGGGCGCTTGAGGTCGTGGACGATCTTGCGCGGGAATGCGGGGTGCATCAGTTTGACCTTGCCCTCGACGAACTCGACGGGGTAGCGGAAGGTTCCTTCGAAGCCGCCGTGCCAGTTGCGCCGCGTTTCCCGATTGGTCATCACCGCGCGGGGCGGCAGGTTCAGCGGACGGCCTTTGCCGGTCACGGTGATGATGTTCCAGATGCTCCACGAGCCGTTGCCGATGGGGATGAAATCCTGATCCACCGGCACCGCCGCGCGCCACAGCGCGGGGTAGGGGGCGTGCCACTCTTCGACCGTCTTGAATTCTCCGGGCTTGACAGGCAGTTCGGTCTTGTGCCACGCGCCCGGCGCGGCGTTGAGGACGAAGACGTAATCTTCGTTGTTCTTCGGGGCCAACGTCAGCGTCTTGAGGTCGCCCGCGAGGAGGGCGGGGCTCTTCGCCTTGACGGGGATGCACGCGAGCGCCGCTTCGCCGTCGCCGAGGAGCGCGAGGTACAAGGGCGCGAAGGGCGGCAGTTTGCGGACTTCCGCTTCCGGCAGCAGCACTTCGTCCTCGGCGAAGACGTCGGGGATGACCACGGCGGAGGCGTTCCACCTGACCGTCACGGGGGAGGCGTTGCGGCAGTAGGCGATGGTGAAGCTGGCGCTCGTGCCCTCCATCTTGAACGCGACGGAGCCTTCCGGTCCGCGCAACGTGAGCATGTTGAATTTCTGTCCGGGGTGACTGACCGACTCCGCCTTCAAGGTTTCGGTCTTGAGTCCGGTGGTGACGGTCGCCACGGGGCCTTTCATCTTGGGGGAAGTGATGGTGACGACTCCGTTGTCGTAAGTCGCACTGAGGTGGCCGTTGGTGGCGCTGACCGGCGCGGCGGCGGCGGCGAGGGCGGCGAACACGGAGAGGAGCGCATGGAAACGGTGTTTCATAATTTCTTATCCTTGACGTTGGTTAGGTTTTTCAGCATGAAATCGGCGAGGGTCCGGTATCCTTCCGCCAGCGGGTGGCTGGCATCGGCGTATTCTTCGTTCGCAAGTTCCGGGAGATCGATGCACTCCACCCGGGACCGGGCGAGTTCCGCCGCGACTTCCGCGCGGAGTTTGCGGTAACGCGCGAGCGACTCCGGCGTCTGCATGTGGGGATTCAGCGTCCCGAGCACCACGCGGACGCGGTTGCCGCGGCTTTCGAGTTCCCGGATCACGGCGCGGAAACTCCGGAACTGGCGCGATTTGTCCATTGCGACGAAGGGCCAGTCCTGTTTGGGGATGCCCGCCTGTTTCCACGTCACGCGCGAGTTGGCGTTTTTCTTCTTCTCGCCGGGGTCGAAGGTGAAACTGCACTGTTTCAGGGGATTTTCCGCCGGATGCTTGGCGAGGCGGGTCTTGAAGTCCTCGTTGTCCAGAAACGCTGTCCGGCAGTGGTGGAGGAAACCCCGGTAGGCGATATGGCGGTCGAGAAACGCTCCGACGCGGTCGTCGAGCGAGGCGCGGTAACTTTTGATCCGCCGGTCGAACTGCGGCAGCAGCCGCGGATGGTTGATCGAAAACTCCTTGTCGCCGCTCAAATCGTAGAGGGGCGTGTTCATCCACAGGGGGTTCCAGTAGAGATAGACCTCGCGGCCGCGGATCGCGTTTCCGCAGTAACGGACCAACGTTTCCATCGCGACGGGGTGCAGACCGTCGATGGCGAGGTTGCCGAACGCCTCCCGCCCGAGGCGGCGGTTCAGCAGTGACGTAAGGGTGTTCGCGTTGTCGACGTACATGCCCCAGATCACCGAATCGCCGATGAAGACGGCGGGATATCGTTCGCAGACTTTGCGCGCGGCGTGGCGGTAGCCCCAGTAGTCGTCGCGCAGGTCGTGCGCCAGCCGGAAGTCGTCGCCGATCCGTGGATCCTGCCGCGCTCCGGCGTACCACGGCACGATCCCGAGCACGATGACGAGCACGACCGCCGCCGTTATCATCAGCGTCCGGGGCGCAAGCGACAGCGCGTCCGCGTTGTCGGGAGTGTTTTTCAGCTTGCCCATGTTTGCTTTCCCCCGTCAGAACTGCTGATAGATGAACGGCGTGTTCGCCCCCGCGCCGAGCAGCAAAATGGCGAGAAGTGCGATCGCGAACGCCGCGACGCGCGCGGCGGGATGTTCCAGTACCCGGCGGAAGCGCGACGCCCAGACGAGCTGATACAGCCACACCGCCGCCGCGAGCGCCGCCGGGATCGCGGGGAAGTGCGCTTCGCCCGCGCGCCAACTGAAGACGCCGCGCAGGACTTCGAGCGCGTCGTCGAAGTTCGCCGCGCGGAAGAAGACCCACGTCAGCGTGATGAAGTTGAAGACGAGCAATTGTTTAACTATTTTCGGGATCTTCCGGTACCACTCCTTGCGGTCGAACTCCGACGAAACGATGCTGCCGAGCCCGTTCAGTCCGCCCCAGATTATGAAGGTCCACGCCGCGCCGTGCCACAGCCCCGATACGAGCATGGTGACGAGCACGTTGTACCAGACGCGGATCTTGATCCGGCGGCTGCCGCCGAGGGGGATGTAGAGGTAGTCGCGGAACCAGCTCGACAGCGTGATGTGCCACCGCCGCCAGAAGTCGCGGACGTCGACCGCCACATAGGGGTTGTCGAAGTTCAGCACCGTGCGGAAGCCGAGGATGCGCGCCGCGCCGCGCGCCATGTCGCTCAGCCCCGAGAAGTCGAAGTAGATCTGCCACGCGAAGGCGTAGGAGGCGCAGAGCAGCGCCGCGCCGCCGAACTCCGCGGGGGCGTCGTAGACGGGGTTCACATAAGCGGCGAGCATATCCGCCATCACGACCTTCTTGAATACTCCGGTGAGGAAGATCGACGTTCCGGCGGCGAGGTCGTTCCCGGAAACCGGCATCGCGTGCCGCAGCTGCGGCAGCAGAGTCCCCGACCGCTCGATGGGCCCCGCGATCAGCTGCGGGAAGAAACTCACATACGCCGCGTACCGGAGCAAATTGCGCTCGGCGCGGATGCGACCGAAGTACACGTCGCAAGTGTAACTCATCGACTTGAAGGTGAAGAACGACAATCCCACCGGCAGCAGCCAGTCGAACTCCGGCGCATCGGGGGTGATGCCGCATTTTTCGAGCACCCAGAGCAGGTTTTCGGTGATGAAATTAAGGTATTTGAACGAGCACAGCACGCCGAGGTTCAGCAGCAGCGATCCGGTCAGGAACCATTTCTTGCCGCGGGGCAGGGCGGCGATCCCCCGACCGAAGCCGTAGTCGCCGAGCGTGATCAGCGCGAGAAAGAAGACGCTGCGGTAATCCCAGCACGCGTAGAAGGCGTAGGACCCCGCGAGGAGCAGCGGCAGCCGCAGTTTTGTCCGCCGCAGCGCGAGGTACAGCGCCGCGAACGGGATGATGAAACAGAGGAAACTCCAACTTTGAAACAGCATGGCGCACCTGTCGCGGCGGGGTCACTTCCCGGCGTTGCGCACGCAGCGGAACCCGTAGGTGTCGTACCCCTGACAGATGTCGGCGGTGGCGGGGTCGTCGGCGGCGCGGCGGGAACTCGAAATGTTCTTGGCGCGGTCCTGCCACGAACCGCCGCGCAACACGCGTTTCGTTCCCGTCGCCGCGCCGCGCGGATCGGCGCCGCCCGCGGGGGCTTCGGCGTACCAGTCGTTGCACCACTCGGCGACGTTGCCGTACAGATCGAAGATCCCGGCGGGATTGGGTTTGCGCGAAGCGACGGGGTGGGTCTTTTCCCCGGAGTTTTTGCGCGTCCACGCGTAGTCGTTGAGTTTGCGCTCGCCGCCCGTGAAGTGGAAGCGCCCGGAACTCCCGGCGCGGCAGGCGTATTCCCACTCCGCCTCGGTGGGCAGCCGGTAGCCGTCGGCGGTGAAGTCGCACGCCCAGGTTTCGGGGTCGTAGCAGGGTTTCAACCCCTCCTTTTCGGAGCGGGCGTTGCAGAGGCGCGCGGCGTCGGTCCAGCGGATGCACTCGACGGGCAGATCGTCGCTCCGGAACTTGGAGGGGTTGGTGTTCATCAGGGCGACGTATTCCTTCTGGGTGACTTCATGCTTGTCGATATAGAAGGCGCTCACCGTTACCTGACGCGGTTTTTCGTCCGCCTTGCCTTTGGGGTCGCCCATGACGAAGGACCCGGCGGGCAGCAGTACCATTTCGGCGGCGCGGACGGCGACGGCGCAGCCGAGCGCGACGGTGAAGAGCAGATGTTTCATGTGCGTGATCTCCATAGTGTGGATTGCCCGCACCAACTATAGACTTGAAACCGCTCCGGTGCAAGTGTGCCGGGCGGTTAATTTGCGAAAAAAAACGTTCCCGCGCGCGAACGGACCCCTTTCGCGCCGATGGCGCTACGGAGGGCAAGCTCGAACGGACACGAACAAAAAAACATATATTACGCGGGACATACGGCTATTCGCCTGCAAATACCCATCCGCGACCGATAACCGATAACTGATAACTTTAAACCTTTTTCGCGTATTTCGCGGTTTCCCAAAAAAAACGGGGGGCAGCGGCAATTGCCGCCGTCCCCCGGTGGTGTTGTTGCGCTTACGCGAGGTTCTTGAACTTCAGCACGCTGTCTTCGAGCGCGAAACCCCAGCCGTCGTAGACGGTGCCGGTGCCTTCGATCGCGCTGCCGTAGGCGGCGGAACCGATGTCCGCACCATTGATCGCCA
>CACZPY010000203.1 GCA_902783135.1 uncultured bacterium | reverse complement strand
GAGGCAGAGTTTCGCCGCCTTTTCCCACACCTCGCGCGGATGGCGCTCCAAGTACAGATGCAAGTACAGTTCGTCGGTGAAATTCTCGGGCGCGTAGTCGAGCAGGTGCACCTTGTCGACCATGATCCGGGGCTTTTCGCCGGGATCGCGGCGGCTGACGGTGGCTTCGATGCAGAGCGGCGTGCCGGGGGCGAGGGGGATCTCGTCGCGGGCGACCTGACCCAGCGCCCGTTCGTAGAGCATGAGTTCGCAGTTCGCGTCGATGTCTTCGAGCATCAGCACGCCGAACTGCTTGCCGCTCTTCTTGCCGAAGCGGTAGTCCATCGAACTGACCATCCCCGCGAGGCGGACGGGGGTGTTGTCCGCGAGTTCCTCCAGTTCCCGGAGCGGGGTCGCGTAGGCGCGCAGGATCTCCGCCTCGGTGTCGAGGGGATGCCCCGAAACGTAGAAGCCCAGAAGTTCCTTTTCGCTCTTCAATATCTCGCTCCACTCGAATTCGGGGATGTCCGGGATCGGCACGTCGCATCCCGCGGCGGCTCCGTCGTCGCCGCCGCCCAGGAGGTCGAAGAGCGATCCCTGTCCCATCGCCTTGTCGCGGGCGCGCCCGGAAGCGTAACTCATCATCTGCTCCGCCGTCGCCATGATCTGCGACCGCCGGAGTTTCAGCGCGTCGAGCGCCCCCGCGCGGGTCAGGAACTCGATCATCCGCGAGTTGAGTTCGGTGCCGCAGCGCTCGCAGAAGTCGAGGAACGATTTGAATTCGCCGTCCTGCTCGCGGCTCGATATGATCTTCGCCGCCGCGCCTTCGCCGACGCCCTTGATCGCGCCGAGCCCGAAGCGGATGCGGCCCTTGTCCACCGAAAAACTGATGCCGCTCGAGTTGACGTCCGGCGGCAGTATCGCTATCCCCATCTGCCGGCAGACGCCGATCAGGAACGCGAGCTTTTCGGAGTTCTCGATTTCGCTCGTCATCACCGCCGCCATGAATTCGACCGGGTAATTCGCCTTCAGGTACGCGGTCTGGTACGACACGATCCCGTAGGCGGCGGAGTGCGACTTGTTGAAGCCGTATCCGGCGAACATCTTGATCTTTTCCCAGATCTGCTCGGCGAGTTCGGCGGGGATGTTGTTCGCCTTGGCGCACCCTTCGATGAACTTGACGCGCTGCTCCGCCATCACGTCGACCTTCTTCTTGCCGATCGCGCGGCGCAGGATGTCCGCCCCGCCCAGCGTGAAGCCCGCCAGCGCCTGAACGACCTGCATGATCTGCTCCTGATAGAGCATGATGCCGTAGGTCTCCTTCAGGTACGGCTCCATCTTGGGGTGGTCGTAGACGATCTCGACCAGTCCCTTCTTGCGGTTGATGAAGTCCTGCATGAACTGCATCGGACCGGGGCGGTACAGCGCCACCAGCGCGATGATGTGCTCGACCGTGTCCACTCCGAAGTTGCGGCACAGATTCTGCATGCCCGAGGATTCCAGCTGGAACACCGCGACCGTGTCGCCCCGGCGCAGCATGTCGAAGGTCTTTTCGTCGTCGAGGGGGATCTTCGCCGGGTCGATGTCGACGCCGTGCTGCTCCTTGATGAGGTCGAGGGCGTTGCGGATGATGGTCAAGGTCCGCAGTCCGAGGAAGTCCATCTTGAGCAGACCCAGATGCTCGCACGGTTCCTTCGTGTACTGCACCACCATGTCGCCGGTGGCGCTGCGCGACAGCGGCACCAGATTGTCGAGTCGCTGGTCGCCGATGATGACCCCCGCCGCGTGGACGCCCGCCTGCCGGTTCAGCCCCTCCAGCGGACGCGCGAATTTTATCACCTCGGCGATGCGCGGATCGGTCTCCATCGCGTTCCGCAGGTCCGGCGACTGCTCGATCGCCTTGTCGATGGTGATCTTGAGGTCGTCGGGGATCATCTTGGTCAGTTTGTTGCCGGTTTCGAAATCCAGCCCCAGCACCCGCGCCACATCTTTGACCACCGCCTTGGGTTTCAGCTGTCCGTAGGTGCAGATCTGCGCCACCGAGTCGAAGCCGTACTTCTGCCGCACGTACTCGATGACTTCCCCGCGCCGTTTTTCGCAGAAGTCGATGTCGAAGTCGGGGGGACTGACCCGCTCCGGGTTCAGGAAACGCTCGAAGAGCAGATTGTAGCGCAACGGGTCGATGTCGGTGATGAGCGAAAGGTACGCCACCAGACTGCCCGCGCCCGAACCGCGCCCCGGCCCCACCGGCACCCCGTGCCGCTTGCCGTACTGGATGAAGTCCGAAACCACGAAGAAGTAACTGATGAAGCCGGTCTTTTCGATGACGCCGAGTTCGTACTCCATGCGGTCGAGAATTTCCTTCTGGCGCGGCGTGGGATCTTTGACGTCGAGCGAAAAACCGTAGCGCATCGGCAGATTTTTGGCGCAGAGTTCGCGCAGGTCGTCCTTATCCGGCGGTTCGCCGTCCGGCATGTAGAAGACGGGATAGTGGTTCGCCTTGTAGTCGAAGCTCACGCCGGTGCAGCGGTCCGCTATTATGCGGGTGTTTTCGATCGCCTCCGGGACGTCCTTGAAGAGCTCCGCCATCTCGTCGCCGGTCTTGAAATAGAACTCGGGCGCGGGGAACTTCATGTGGTTTTCGTCGCTCAGGAGCGATCCGGTCTGGATGCAGAGCATGATCTCGTGCGCTTCGGCATCCTCCTTCTTCATATAGTGGATGTCGTTGGTCGCCACCAGTCCCACGCCCCGGCGCCGCGCGAGTTCGATCAGCTTGGCGTTCGCCTGCTTTTCCTCGGGCATGCCGTGGTCCATGAGTTCCAGATAGAAGTTGCCCTCGCCGAAGATATCCAGATATTCGTCGAGCGCCCGCTCCGCCCCCTGCGGATCGTTTTCGAGGAAGTGCGACGGTATCTCGCCGCCGATGCACGCCGAAAGCGCGATCAGTCCCTCGTGGTACTGGCGGAGTATCTCCTTATCCATGCGCGGCTTGTAGTAGATGCCGTTGCGGTACGCTTCGCTGATCAGTTTGCAGAGGTTGTGGTAGCCGGTGTTGTTCTCGCACAGCAGCACCAGGTGGTACCCCTTGATGTGCGGGATGTGCGCCGATTTGTCGAAGCGCGTCGTCGGCGATATGTACGCTTCGCAGCCGACGATGCCGTTCAGTCCCGCCTCCTTGAAGACCCGGTGAAACTCCTCCGCGCCGCCCACGTAGCCGTGGTCGGTGATCGCCGCCGCGTTCATGCCGTACTCCTGGGCGAGCTTCACCAGACCTTTCGGCGTGCACGCCCCGTCCAGCATGCTGTAGTGGGTGTGCAGATGCAAATGTACAAAATCCGCCGCCATAAACGTATTTCTCTTCCGTGTGTCCTTGTGTGTACGATCCCCGCCGGCGCGCCGCCGCACCGGGGGAGTGTCGCGCCGCTCTTTCACAGGGAAATATAAGCGGCATCCGGGCAAAAATCAAACCGCGCGGCGTTTTTTTAAGGACGCGCCGGAGATTTGCCGCGGACTATTTGCGGGGCGCGGCGTCCGTCTTCGCCGGAGCGGCGGCGCGCGCCGCCGCTTTGACGGAGGCGTCGGAGCACACGGAGGCGCGTCCGCCGCGGTTCCACCCGGCGGTGACCGCCACGCAGCCGATCTGGAAAAAGCCCCAGCACAGGATGATCTGCGCGATCCGGGTGGCGACGTGGAGCGTCGATATTTTTCCGGTACGCTTGCCGGCGATCCGGAGCGCCGCCCACACCGCGGCGAGAAACGCCAGCACCACCGCGGAGAGCAGAAACAGTTCGGTGTGTTCCCCGGGCGCGGGGATGGGGAAGTTCAACAGCACCCGCACCGCGTTCACGGGCAGCATCGGCAGCCAGCCGACGACGACCAGGAACCAGTAGGCGAACCCCGACGAGGCGTTCGCGACGAGGTCGGCTCCCCGGAAGAAACTGATCGCGGCGCAGAACAGCGACGTAAGCATCAGCGCCAGCATCGTCATATCGAAGGCGCGCAGTGCGCGGTTGAAGCGCTCCTGGGCGCGGCGCGAGGTGCGTTTTTTCATCTTTTCCGCCATGATTCACCGCCTCCTTCCGCCGGAACTGGCGCCGATGCGCTGCATCAGCAGGTAAGTCACATAGCCCACGAGCACCATGACCAGCACCAGCGCGCTGTAGGCGTGGGGCGCCCAGATGCCCTTGGTGATCTCGGT
>CACZPY010000202.1 GCA_902783135.1 uncultured bacterium | reverse complement strand
CCTTGACCGCGCCCCTCTGCCAATGGCTGGCCGAAACGCCGACGCGGGTGCCGATGACCGACTGGTTTGAAACGACCGACGGCAAACAGTCGGGCTTCCAGGCGCGGTCGGTGGTGGGCGGCGTCTTCATCACCATGCTCGCCGATCCGGAGCTCTGCGCAAAGTACGCAAAACTCCTGAAGTAAACCGCAATAGCGTAACGAAAAGATCCCCCTGCCGCGCGTCGCGCGGCAGGGGGATTTTCATATACGAAAAAAATCAGTCGCCGAACGTCACTTGCCGTTGCTCAGGTCGTAGTGCGGCGGATTGCCGGGAGTGCTCAGACTGCCGCCGTGCCCCTCCCCCTGATAGAAACGGATCTTCGCCGGCACCTGCAGATTGTTGAACATCGACATCATTCCCGAGGGCGGACAGACGAAGTCGCCCAATCCCGCGATCTTGATGTTGACCGGGCACTTGATCCGCTTCGCGTGAAACGCCCCGTCGTAGTAATCCAGCGCCGGAGTGTACGACGGCGCAAAGATCGAACGCATGCGCAGCGCCTTGGCGTGTCCGGCGAGGTCGCAGCACCACGGTTTGAAAACCTCGACCGCCGTTACGTCCTTGTCCAGCCCCGCCGCCCAAAGCGACTGAAGTCCCGCCTGACTGCCGCCGGAAACGATCAGATCCCTACCGTTCCACTCCGGCAGGGTCTTCACGAATTCCAGCGCCCGCATCACCCGGAGGGCCATCCCGTTGAAGTACGCCGTCAGCCGGTCGGAGTTCTGCACCGGGTCGAAGGCGTAATCGTGACCGTTGGAACTGACTGAAGCGAAGAACTTCTTGTAGTATTCGATCGTCTGGTTCAACTCGTAGCCGTGCGCGTTGATCGAAAACTGGATCTCGCTCAAGTCGGCGCCCCGAAAGATCTTCTGCGCCGCCGCCGGGTCCTTCGACCAACCGAAAAACCTCACCCGCGCCGGATATTTCCGGCTCTTGTCGACGGGCATGTACAAATATCCCGTCACCGGGCGCGCCCCCGCGCAGGCGACCTGCACCGCGTAGGCCTTCGCCTTGCCGCCGTTGAGCGTTCTGACCTCGTTCATCGTGAACTTCAGCGGCACCTTGGCGAGGCGGGCGCGCTGCTCCGCCCAGAAAGCGTCGAAATCCGCAGGCTCCGGCGACGGCTCGAGCGTCCGCACATCCGCCCCGGCGCTGCCGTCGAAAACGATGCCGCGCTTCCCGGCGCGCAACATCTTGCCCCCCTTCTTGTGCAGTTCGGCACGGTAACGGATGAATCCCGGACGGGTGAACTTGTCCGTCCATGTGTACGGCAGCTGCTCCATCTTGAGTTTGCCGATGCGGACGATGCCGTCGTCGCCGCTGCGCTTCCATATCACTTCGTAATCCCCGGTATCATAGGGCGCGCCGGTGTATTTCAGGTCGACCGTGAACTTCAATTCGTCGCCGACCCGGTAGCCGAGCGGATTCCGTTCGCTGTCCCCGACCATCAGACATTTGTCCGCTTCGATCGGCGCCGACACCGCCGACAGCGCGGCGAGCAACGCGCAGATCAAACCCAATTCCCTGAACCTTATCATTCCTTCCCCCTTTTGGATTGACGTTCCGCAGTCCCGGAGACCGTGCCCGGGCACTGCCAGTGATGTTATTGCTAAATTATCCCCTCCGGCCGCGTCTTTCAAGCCGCGGACGGCGGCCGGGCGATTTTTTACCGCTATTTTTCCGCTTTCCGCACATAATATTCGTTTTTATGCTTTTTATCCACATTTGCCGTTCGTTTTTTCCACATGCGGCGGGTTGACTCGCACCTGCTGTCAGATGTATACTATACCATAGTATATTTTGACGACGGAAACATAATTCCGCAATTTTAACCGGTTTTTTCTGCTTTTCGGCTTGATGTATCACTTTTTTTGATATACAGTATTAGACCGACAGGCAGAATGTCCGCATAAACGCAAGTCTTCCGGTATCGGATACCGAGGCGGAGAAGCGGAAAAGACCGTCGGCGGGCAACAATACGGGGGGCTTCATGAAAATTCAATCGCTTGCATCGGGAGTCCTTTCGGTTTTTGCCGCGGCGATCTCCGCCAGCGCCTGCACCAGCTGGATGATCCACCCGAGCGTTTCGCAAT
>CACZPY010000201.1 GCA_902783135.1 uncultured bacterium | reverse complement strand
GAGGCAGATGCTTGCGGGCGAACTTCTCGTTGAGGCCGCCGGGATTTTCCATGACCCGCACTTCCGGCCGGTCGACGGCGGCAAGCGAAACGTATTTCCCCGCATCCTCCGCGCGGCACAGAACGGTCTTGCCGTTGTCGAGATAGCCGTCGGACATCAGCGCCCGCCGCTTGCGCTCCGGCGTTATGGTGATGCCGCAGAGCGCGAGGTCGAATTTCCTGTCTGTCGTGTCGCGCATCAGCGTCGGCCAGGTGGTATGTACGTATTCCAGTTTCACGCCGAGGTCGCGCGCCAGATCTTCCGCGAGTTCGGCGTCGAAGCCCCAATACTTTCCCGTCGCGGGCTCGCGGAACGACATCGGTTTGTAGTCCCCGGTCGCCCCGACGCGCAGCACGCCGCGCGCCCGCACCGCGGTCAGCGCGTCCGTCCGCGGCGCCGCGCATCCCGCGAGCAGCGCCGCGACGGCGCAGAGCCAGATGAAAAATCGCCTTTTCATACGTCAGTGTATTTTCCCGTTTTTCTGCCGCTTGGAGACGCCGTCGCCGTAGATCGTCTTCCAGTCGTCGCGCATGGACACGGGGATCCAGCCGTACTGCCGGCAACTTCGGAGCATGTTGCCGGCCCTTTCCGTGTTTCCGTATTCGCGCACCAGATCGTCGCATAGCAGCATGAATCCCAGCGCCCTGTATCTGTTGCCGCTGATGGTGTAGTTCAGCATGCTCGCGTCGCTCATGGTGTTGCCGAACGCCAGCACGGGCTGAATGCCGATCTCGCGCACGATGATGGATACCTTGTTCATCTGAAGGTCCTTCACCAGGTTGACGCCGCCCAGCAGCAGTTTGTCGCCTTTGACGAACATATATTCCAGAGCGTCTTTCCCGCCCTGACCGCTCGCCACCACGGTATTGTCGGAGCCGATGATCTGAGCCGGCGGCAGGCGCAGCACCGCGGTCAGGGGACGCATGGTGAGGCGCTCGGTGCCGCTGATCACATACACGGTGAACCCGTTCTGCCGCAGATAGTCGATGACTTCGAGCATCGGCTTGTAATAGGCATCGCCGCGCTTGAGCCCGACGAAGCCGGGCTGATCCGAGGTCATGAAATTGCGGACAAAGGCGTAAAATTCGTCGATGGTCATGCCGCGGTACGCCTCTGCGACCATGCGCTCGCGGTTCTGGTCGAGCTTCGGGAACTTGCCGTTCCGCGAGGCGCGCGCCGCCGCCAGTTGTTCGTCCGCCGCTTTGTAAGTGGGGTCTTCGAGTACGCGGTGCTCGAATAGCTGCCAGTCGAAATAGGTGGGATCGGTCTCCAGAAACAGCGTACCGTCGAAATCGAAGACGACGATCCGATTTTTCTCCGGAATGTAGTCGGGGGAGCCCTTCGCCGTGACCGCTTCGACGTAATCGACCAGCGCGATTTTGGCGGGCGCTTGGTCGGTCCACGAGGATAACGGCTGTCCTGCGCATCCGGCGAGGATCGATGCGCCGAGGATGATCAGCGCGCATACGACGAAACGGCGATCGAAGGTTTTCATGAATGTTCTTCCCTCCAGAAAAAATGGTTGATAAGAAACATATGCCGTTCATACGATCGGAAAATCGAAATAAATATCCGGTATAAAAACGGGCTGTCCGGCATCCGAAATATCGCGAATACGGATATTGGCATCATTAACATCCATGACTCACTTCTCCGCGGATCCCTGTCGTTCCGTCCGCCGGGTAGCCCATACGCGGATCAGCAGCAGCGTGAAGGCGAGCGCCGCCGCGAGGGAACCGGCTCCGGAGATCCACTGTCCGCAGATCAGCCGCCCGGTGCCGAACATCACCATATAGATCGCCAGACAGCCGAGCAGCGAAGCGACCAACCCGCGCGGGATGTCCTGCGCCGGGGCCTCCGGCACGATGGGATCTCCCGCGCGTTTCGCTTCATCGAAGACCCCCCGCCACGCACCGCCGGGATTGATCCGGCGGCAGAAGTCGCGCAGCACCTTGGAGTCGGTCTCGGGGCCGATCCAGGCGAAGGGCAGCCAGCAGGCGGTGGTCAGCGCCACCGCGACCGCCGTCTGCTGCCATGAACTCAACGGACACGAGGTCCAGAAGAAGAAGACCGCCGCCCACAGGAAACTTGCCGCCATCGCCGCGATCTCGCAGGCGGCGTTGATCCGCCACCAGAACCAGCGCAGCAGAAAGAGCAATCCGGTGCCCGCGCCGATCGACAAGAGCAGCTGAAACGCCTGCATCGCATTGTTGAGCCGCAGCGCCATGAGCGCGCTCAGGATCATCAGCAGCAGCGTCACCGCGCGTCCGCACCACACGAGTTCGGTTTCTCCGGCGCGGGGGCGGATGAAACGCTTCCACACGTCGTTCACGCAGTAGCTCGACCCCCAGTTGAGCAGCGTCGAAAGCGTCGACATGTAAGCCGCGAGCAAACTCGCCACCATCAGTCCGAGCCAGCCCGCGGGCATCCGGGCGAGCATCAGCGAATAGGCGGTGTCGTTGCCGCACTGACTTTCGGGCAGCAGGTGCCCGACCGCGCCGCGGATGGCGGCGAGATCGGGATAGACGATCAGCGAGGCGAGCGCGACCACGATCCACGGCCACGGCCGGAGCGCGTAGTGGGCGACGTTGAAGAACATCACCGCCGCCATCGAATGCTTTTCGTCTTTCGCCGCCATCATCCGCTGGACCAGAAATCCGCCGCCGCCCGGTTCGGAGCCGGGATACCAGATGCTCCACCAGGTGATCGCGAAGGGGACGATGATGAACGCGATCAGGTCGTCGACGCTGCCCCAGCCGAGGGGAGAGATCCGCCAACTGAGTTCCGGCGAGGTGGCGAATTTGTCGAGCAGCCCGCGCATGCCGCCCACTTCCGGCAGATTCACGGCGAAGACCGCTGCGGCGACCGCGCCGACCATCGCCAGAAAGAAGAGCAGAAAGTCGGTGAAGATCACTCCGCGGAACCCGCCGATCGAGGTGAATAGCACCGTCGCCGCCATCGCGTAACAGACGCTTTGCACGGGCGTCAGCCCGAGCATCGCCGCGCCGATCTTGATCGCCGCCAGCGACACCGCCGCGAGCGTCATGACGTTAAAGAAAAGTCCGAGATAGACCGCCCGGAAGCCGCGGAGAAAGGTCGCCGCGTGCCCGCTGTAGCGGATCTCGTAAAACTCCATGTCGGTCACGACGCCGAGCCGGCGCCACAGTTTGGCGTAGAGAAAGACCGTAGTCATGCCGGTCGGGAGGAAACACCACCACGCCCAGTTGCCGAAGACGCCGTGTCCGCGGACGAGATCGGTGACGAGGTTCGGCGTGTCGGTGGAAAAGGTCGTCGCCACCATCGAAGTGCCGAGCAGCCACCACGGCAGACTGCGTCCGCCGAGAAAAAAGGTCTCCCGGTTTTTACCGGAGCGGAATCCGACGAGGATGCCCAACAGCATAGTCGTCGTGACGACGGCGCCGACGATCCCCCAGTCGAGAGCGGTCATGTTGAGCATATCGATCCTCCGTGATTCGCCCAAGGAGCGAGGTTATCTTTCGGATATTTTCTTCTGATTTTTCGCGCGGGCGGCGGCTTTTTCGGTGATGCTCCGGTGCAGCGGTTTTTCGTATTCGCGCGTCGGCACCGGCGGATCGGGATCGCATCCGGCTTCTTCGGCGATCCCGCGCAGCAGCGTCTTCGCTTTCGAGTAATGATGCGTGAAGGTGTCGTTGAGCAGTTTTTTCGCGGCTTCGCGGTTGCCCGCGCGCAACTGCGTCAAAGCCTTCTCGCGGGCGGCGGCGAATTCGGCGATCAACTCCGCTTCCAGCGCTTCGATGCGCGGCAGAAAGCGGTGGTCGTCGCCCAACTTCATGCGGAGCGCGAACGCCCGCGCCGCCCATTTGCCGTTTCGCATATCCTCCGGGAACTGCTCGAGCGCCATCGGCGTCGGCAGATAGACGGTGTGCTGCTGCGGTCCGAGGGCGATGTAGGCGCAACCGACCGTTCCGGGAAACTCGGCGTCAAACTCGAAGCAGACCGCGCTCAGCGAGAAGCTGTTGAACGGCATAGCTTTGCCGGAGAGCCGCGAAGTTTTGATGACGCCGCCGACCGTGTGCTTGCCGCCGATCCGATTCTTCCGCAGTTCCGTCCGGGTATGCGCCTCGCGCATCCGGTGCGAGAGGAAAATATCCGCCGGACGAAGCGTGAAGGGTTCGCATCCGGCAAGGTGCATCGAATTGCTTATCACATAGGTCCAATCGGGGATCTCCATCATTTCTCCGTAGCTCGGTCCGATCTCCACCGCGAAGGCGCGTTTCGCGTCGGCGACGAAGAAGAGCCCCCCGCTGGCGCGCCACCCGGCGCGGCCGCAGTCGCGGACGAACGCCGCTCCGGCCGCGGCGTCCCGGGTCTCGGAGGATATGGCTTCGATGATCTCCTTACGGTTCTGCTGCGGCTTCCCGCGTCTGCCGCTGAATTTGCCCCCGAAGTTGGAGGTCGTCGCCACACCGTATTCGTTCATCCCGAATCTCGCACTGCCGTCTTCGCCGATGCACATCCAGCGCACCCCGTCAGTGACCTCGATCGAAGCGGTGAGCCGGCCGCCGATATGCTGGTCGCGGCATTTGATGAGCAGCATCCGCCCCGAGGCGGAGCTTTCCGGCATGATCACCCAACTGGTACATGCTGATGCGACCGCAGTACGGCACAAAAGAAGCAGCAGCAACGAAACCGTCAACAGATTTTTCATTTTCCCCCGCGCTTTCCCGTTTACCGGCGGTCCCGCGGCTGCGTGAAATAATGCGCGAGCGCTTACTGCAGGACCGCACTCCGGTGTTCGGCATTTATTATACTCATTGCGCGGTCAAATGTCAAACCGTCAGGCGCAGATTTGCGGAGAAGCCGCGGCAGGTCAGAGGGCAGGGAGTTTGGACGCCATCTCGCGCCGCCGGTCGAACTTTTCGCCGTCCGCGATGAAGATGCCGTCGCCGACGGCGTGGAACGTCCGCCGCTCCGTGCGCTTCCTATTCTCCCACGCCCGGACGCACTCCAGAATGATGATCCCGTGGGCGTCGACGTAGTCCGCAACCTGACACTCCAAGTTGAAGAGGCACTCCGCGATGAGCGGAGATTTGACCGACTGCGCCTTCTCGGCCGTAAGCGAGAATTTTTTGAACTTGTCGGTATCCGTTCCGGAGCAGGTCCCGATGCCGATGACCGCGTCGATCAGGTCGACGCCGGGGACCGCGACCACGCACTCGCGCGTCTTCATCAGGACGTCGAACGAATGGTTCCATGGTCCGGTGACGATCCCGAAGGTCGGGGCGAAACTCATCGCCATCGACCATGTGATGGTCATGATGTTCTTCTTTCGTCCCTCGGCGGTCGCCACCAGCAGCGCCGGACCGGGTTCGATCAGCGTGAACACGCGATCCAGCGGGTATTCTTCAAGCATCTCGCATCTCCTGATTTCGGGGGAATATACAGCCTATGAGCAACTTTTTCAATACTTCGGGATTTGAGTATAAAAATTGGGAGCAGCGGACAACGCGCCGACGAGCCCGCCGCGGATCGGCGAAGATGCCGCCATGCGGACCGGGTGAAATCGAAGCGCGCATCGTTTTTGTTTGCAAAACTTCTTTTACAATGCTATATTAGCAAATAGTTTGTATCGAGAGTCGGTTCGAAAAACGCAGCGTGAAAGGAGTACGGTAAAATGAGATGGGGTCTGCTGGCGGTCGTGTGTTCGCTGTTTCTGAATGCCTGGGCAAGCGCAGATGTCAAGTTGGTCAAGGTGTTCATAACCGGCAAGAGTTCAGTTGCGGCGGGCAAGAAGATAAATCTGATCGGCTCCGCGGAATATTACTACCCGCCCGACAAGGATCGCTGGACGTCTCAGACTTCGCGGGAGACAAACTATCCCGGAAAGTTCGAGTCGAAGTGGTCGTCGTCCAACAAGTCGATCGCTACGGTCAGTTCGTCCGGCGTGGTCACCGGCAAAAAGGCCGGAACGGTGACGATCAAATATACCTATCGTCACTACAACGAAACGAAGAGCGCCAGTAAAAAGATCACCGTCACCAAAGAATTTTCGGGGTTGAGCATCTCCGGCGGCGACAAGAAAGTGCTTGTCGGGAAATCGTTGACTTTCAATGCGGTCGCGAAATACACCGACGGCAGCACCGCCAAAGTGAAGGCCGCGTGGAGCACTTCCGACAAGAAGATCGCCACGGTGTCTTCCGGCAAGGTCACCGGCAAAAAGGCCGGAACGGTGACGATCACGGTCAGTTACAAAGAAGGCGGAGTCACGAAGAAGGCGAGCAAGAAGATCACGGTCGCCAAGCAGCTCAAGAGTTTGACGGTCTCCGGTGCGAAGTCGGTCGCGGTCGGCAAAGGCGTGACTCTTTCTTCAAAAGCGAAGTATACCGATGACAGCGAAGCTCTGGTGGTATCGACGTGGAGCACTTCCAACAAGGCCGTGGCGACGGTAAACGCCGCCGGCGTGGTCACCGGCAAAAAGGCGGGCACGGCGACGATCAAGGCGACTTACAGTTACGGCGGCGTGACCAAGAGCGTGACCTGCAAGATCACGGTCAAGTAAGTCTTTGACGATCCGGTTATAAAACGCCTCCCGTCGGGAGGCGTTTTCTTTTGTCGCGACGGCTCCGAAATCTCCCGGGACGCCGCTTGCCATCCCGGAAGTTTCGGCGTCAGAACACCTTGCCGGGGTTCATGATCATGTTGGGGTCGAGCGCGCGCTTGATCTTGCGCAGCGTGTCGAGTACTCCTCGGAGACCACCAGATCGATGTAGGGACGCCGTTTGCAGCCGATGCCGTGTTCGCCGGAGATGCGGCCGCCGTTTTCGGCGGTGATGCGGTAGGGTAAGGTTGCTTACATTTTGCTTACATTTCGTGTAAGCAAATCGTAAGCAAATGGGGTCAAGTCAAACAAAAAACAATAGACACCAAAGTGGTGGAATGGTAGGCCGCGTAAGCGTAACTCAAGAAATTGAGCAAAAAAAAAGAGGACTTGCGTTTGGCAAGTCCCCATCAGGTGCTGGTAGCGGGGAATGGAATCGAACCATTGACCTTCAGGTTATGAGCCTGATGAGCTACCACTGCTCTACCCCGCGGCATGCTGTTCAAATAATATAGGTCGGG
>CACZPY010000200.1 GCA_902783135.1 uncultured bacterium | reverse complement strand
GCGGCACACCGGAAGGTGGACAGCATCATACAGATGTGCTATTGTATATAAAGTGACGGCATATCCCGCCGCGCGATCGATGCGGCGTACAGGGTGAGTATATGGAATCGGCAGAACTGGATCTTTTCGCTTTCGCGGCGAGTCATCAGGCGTCCGCACGTCTGAACCGCGCCGAGTTGAACCGCCTTTCGCTGGCGTTTCTCTGCTCGCTGCGCCCATTTGCCGCCGCGACGGGCGTTCCGGTGCGCGGTCGGCGTTTCGCGGTCAGCTGCGCCGGGTTCTGGCGTGCGGAAAGCGGGCGTTCCCGCCGGGTCACCAGGACCGCGGTCGTGGTGATGTACGACCGCATGGAGGCGTGCTTCGCCGACTGTTCCGGACGCGAGGAGCATCTGCGGCGCATCGCGGAACTCCAGTCGCGGCGCGAGGCTTTGGAGGCGCATATCCGCCGCACGGAACCGCATCTGGCGGAAACGGACGATCTGTTCAGCGATTTTCGCACCTACGACTACCGCCGCAGTTCCAATCGCGAGTATCACCAAGTTCGCCGTGAACTGGCGTTGGAGGCGCGGATATTGGGGCAGGGCGGACGTCTGGCGCGGATAATCGAAGCCAATGCCGCCGATCTGTGTTATCTGGCGATCCCCGCCGGTTTGATCCCCAGCGATGCGGTGTTGCCGGGATGGGGGGTGGTCGAACTTTCTCCCGACCGGAGTTTCCGTATTGTCCGCGAAGCGGAAATTCAGCCCGCCGTGACTCCCGAGGGGCGTTTGGCGTTGGCGCTCAATGTCGCCGGCGCGGCGGCGGCAGACGCGCGTTTCGCCGCCGGCATCGAACTCGGTCGAGGCGGCCGCATCCGGTTGCGGCGTCCGCCGCGCCGCCGCGCGAGATTGTGATCCTGCGAAGTCCTTTCACCATTGGAGTTGGTCGCCGTTCGAGGCGGCGTTCCCCCGTCCGGGCTGGCGGACATGGTGCCAGTTGGCGGCGTTGACCTTCGGATCGTTCCCGCCCATGATCGTCATCTGCAGCACCCAGACGTCGCCGGTGACGGTGTCCACTTTGAACAGCGCCTGCCGGGTATGACCGATCCCGGCGGAACCGGCTCCCTGGATCATTGCCACATCCACCGGAGCGGCGAGCAGCGCGTAACGCGCCGGGGTGAAAAGCTGACTGTTGTTGTCGGCGGCGCGGACTCCGAAAGTTCCCGCCAGCAGCACGACCAGGACTGCGACACCTGCTGTGAAGTACCATTTTCTCATCTTGTGTTTTCTCCTCTCCTACCGGTTTTTCTGTCGTCGGCCGGCGCTCTCCGCCGCCGGTCCGCAAAAAAACACAATAAAACTTTTGAGTTGAATTACAAGCGGTTGCGCAGAAGCTTTATCGGGTGTATATTATATGACGCACCGCACATCGGGCGCGGTGATGTCGAGTGAAGGCGGAACCCGATTTATGGAGACGATGGATATGGAAACGGAAGTTACCGTGAAAAGTCCTTTGGGGCTGCACGGACGTCCGGCAGCTCAGATCGTCAAGATGGCTTCCGCCTACCGTTCCGCCCTGACGTTGAAAAACCTCTCTTCCGGCGAAGTCGGCGACTGCCGGAGCATCCTTTCGCTTCTGGTTCTGGCGGCTTCACAGGGAACGCGGCTTCTGCTGAGCGCCGTCGGCGATGACGCCGCCGCCGCGTCGGCCGAGATATCCGCGTACTTCGCCGCCGGATTCAATGAGTGACGGTGGCGTTATGGCATGTTCGCGTAGCATTCAGGCGCTGGCGGTATCGCCGGGCATAGCTATCGGGCGGGTGATGTGCCTGCACCGGTTGGTGGGCAACCGTCCGGATCGCCGCGAGGTTGCCGAAAGTGAGGTCGCCGGCGAACTCGAGCGCCTTGCCGGGGCGCTGAAACGCACCCGCGAGCAGATCACTTCGCTGCGCGACGCCCTGCGCGACCGGCTCGACCGGGCGGGCGCCGAGATCTTCGACGCGCATCTGCTGCTGGTCGACGACAAGGCGCTCAATGCCGCCATCGGCGAACGTATAAGAAGCAAGCGGCTTTGCGCCGAGTTCGCGGTGTTCGACGCGGTGGAGGAGTTCGCCGCGGTCTTCGGCGAAATGTCCGACGAATATCTGCGGGAGCGGGCGGTCGATCTGCGCGACGTGGGCAACCGCATCCTTTCCAATTTGACCAACTCAGCTCCGGATACGCATTTTTCCGGACGCCGCATCGTGGCGGCGCCGACGCTGGCGCCGAGCGACACCGTTCAGCTCGACCGCAGCAAGGTGCTCGGTCTGGCGGTCGAAGTCGGCAGCGCCACCAGCCATACGGCGATCTTGGCGCGGTCGCTGCGGATCCCCGCGGTGGTGGGGCTGCCGCCCGAGGTGATGGAGCAGCTTTCCGGCGACGACACGATGATCATCGACGGTTTCTCCGGCAAGGTGATCATCAACCCAGACGACCGGACGAAAGAAGCGTACCGGCTGAAGGCCAAGACCGCCGGAGAGTTTCTCGAACAGCTGGAACGGGATTCCGCGCTGCGTCCCGAGACCGCCGACGGTTTTATCGTCGAACTGGCGGCGAACATCGACGCGCAGGCGAAATACGATGAGGCGCGTGAAGTCGGCGCTCACGGCGTGGGGCTGTTCCGCACGGAGTTCCTGTTCCTCGACGCGGCGGCGATCCCCGGCGAGGACGAGCAGTTCGAGATCTACAAACGTCTGCTGACCGACGCCGGCGACGATCCAGTCACGGTGCGCACGATGGACATCGGCGGCGACAAGTCTTTCAGCGGGGTATACCGGGCGCCGGAGGAAAATCCGTTTTTGGGACTGCGCGGCATCCGGTTGTCGCTATACGAACGTCCGGATCTGTTCCGGGTGCAGCTGCGGGCGCTGCTGCGCGCCGGGGTGTACGGGAATCTCCGGGTGATGATCCCGATGGTGACGAGCGTGCTGGAGGTCGAAGAAACGCGGAAGGTGATCTCCGAACTGGAAGATGAATTGCGCGCCTCGCATACCGAATTCGCGCCGCTTTCGCTCGGCGTGATGATCGAAACTCCGGCGGCGGCGCTGCTTGCCGACAAACTTGCTCCGATCGTGGATTTCTTCAGTATCGGCAGCAATGATCTGGTGCAGTATACGATGGCGGTCGACCGCGGCAACGAGCGGGTCGCCTATCTGTACCGCCCCACCCATCCGGCTATACTGCGGCTGATCGATTGCTGTGTCACCGCGGCGAAGCGCAACAATATTTTCGTCGGGGTCTGCGGACAGATGGCGGGCGATCCGGCGACGGCGGTGTTGCTGATGGGGCTGGGCGTGCATGAACTCAGCATGAGTCCCGGATCGGTGCCGCTGATCCGGCGGGTCATCCGTTCGCTGTCGCTGTACGAGGCGGCGCAGACCGCGCGCGCGGCGATGGAGTGCCGCAACGCCGCCGAGTCGCTGGCGTTGGTGCAGGATCTGCTGGCGCGGCGGGTCCCCGAAATAGCCGCGTTGTAAAACTTCACGTACCTTGCGCGTCCGCCCGGTTCAGCGGCGGAACTCCGATGGCGGTATCAGGCGGTGCTTGGTGAATATCCGCGAAAAATAGAATTCGTTGGCGAAACCGCACATCTGAGCGATGTCGCGTATCTGCCGGTCGCTGCTCAAGAGGAGTTCGGCGGCGCGGTTCAGGCGGCACTCCAACTGGTAGCGGTTCGGCGGGCAGCCGAAAAGTTCGCGGAACGTGAGCCGGAAGTGCGAGTAGGAACAGCCCATTTTTGTCGCTTCGTGTTCGAAATCCCACTTCTTTTCCGGATTTTCCCGGATATCGTCCGCCAGCTGCTGAAGCCGCTGCCGATAGAGCAGCGAGCCGTGCCGGGGAGCGTTGTTGGCTTGATGGTTGAGCAGCAGCATCTCCGTTTCCAGCACGGCGCGGTCGTGACCGCGGGCCCCGATCTGGGTGATGAGCGACTTGATGTTGCGCAGCGCGGAGAGGAACTCCTCCGGTCGTTTGACCAACTGGACGGTGCCGAGCGGGGGCAGCAGTCCCCCCGCCAGCCAGCGTTGGACCCGCCGTCCCTGAAAGCAGAGGAAGAAGTGATGGCGGGTGTCG
>CACZPY010000199.1 GCA_902783135.1 uncultured bacterium | reverse complement strand
TGGTGAAGCGCTCTCTCTCCCAGTCGCAGGAACAGCCGAGGGTGCGCAGCTGGCGGATGATCTTGCCGCCGAACTCCTCCTTCCACTGCCAGACGCGGCGGATGAACTCCTCTCTGCCCAGTTCGTCGCGGGTCTTGCCCTCCTTCTCCTTGAGGAATTTCACCACTCGCGCCTCGGTGGCGATGCCGGCGTGGTCGGTGCCGGGGAACCAGCAGACGTCGTGGCCCGTCATGCGGGCATGGCGGCAGAGGATGTCCTGCAAGGTGTTGTTGAGCACGTGCCCCAAAGTCAGGATGCCCGTCACGTTGGGCGGCGGGATCACGATCGCGAACGGCGGCTTTTCGGGCGAGTCGCCGCCGTGGAAATAACCCGATTTCTCCCAGATGGGATACCACTTCTTTTCGACCTCCGCGGGTTCGTAGGCGCGCGGCAGCTCTTCGATCTTGCTCATCTTCGACGCTTCTCCGGTATGTGAAAGTTGCAAAAAAACACAATACATCATATAAATATAACACGCCGGAGCGATTATTTCCACCGGATCAACGGGAAACGCTGTCGCGGATGCGGGCCGCCGACAGAAAACGGGCGCCCCGAACGGACACGAACGGACACGAACGGACAAACATGGTTGGAAGTGCGCGTACCGGCGTGGGGGGACGGCTCGCGCGTGCAATGTCGCGGACGCGTCTTGAAAAAGCGCCTCGGGTAATGTATATTCAAAGCGACGGATCCCCTAAACGTAAATTCCGGAGTTTTTATCATGAAAGTCGCAGTGGTGATGGGCAGCAAAAGCGACCTCGAACTCGTTCGGGGCGCGTTGGATACATTGGATTCTTTCGGCGTCGGGTATTGCGCGCGGGTCATCTCGGCGCACCGCACCCCCGCGGAGGCGGCGGCGTTCGCCCGCGAGATCGACGAAAGCGACGAATATCAAGTCGTCATCTGCGCCGCCGGAATGGCGGCGCATCTGGGCGGCGTGCTCGCCAGTTACACCACCAAACCGATCGTGGCGATCCCCGTGCCGTCGGCGCCCTTCGGCGCGGCGGACGCGCTGCTTTCCATCGTGCAGATGCCCCCCGGCGTGCCGGTGGCGGCGGTCACCGCGGGCAAGGCGGGCGGCAAGAACGCGGCGCTCTATGCGATCGGCATCCTCGCACTCTCCGACAAGACTCTCGCGGCGAAACTCCGCGACTTCCGCAAAAAGCAGCACGATCAGGTGCTCGCCGCCGACGCCGAACTCCAGAAGGAACTCGGCGGCAAATGAACGCGGGAAGCATCGGCAATTTCGTCGGGCTGGTCATCCGGCTGTTCGTGCTGCTGAGCCCGTTCTGCACCCTGTCGCTGTTCCTTTCGTGCAGCGGCGACATGGAGGAGGGGGAACAGCGCGGCTTCGCCACCCGCATCTCGCTCGCGATCTGGATCATCTGCATCCTCTTCTACCTCTTCGGTCAGGCGATCTTCGGGTTCCTCGGCATCACGCTCAACGCCTTCCGCATCGGCGCCGGCGTGGTGCTGTTCCTGAACGGGCTGGATCTCGTGCGCGGCAGCGGCATCCCCCGCGCCAAGATGTGCGCCGGCGGCGGCGATATGGCGGTGGTGCCGATGGCGATCCCCTACACGGTGGGCCCCGCCACCATCGGCGTACTGCTGCTGATGGGCGCCAACGTGCACGGCATGACCCAGCGGTTCACCGAACTCGTGGCGATCACCGTGGTCGGTTTTCTGGTGTGGCTGCTGTTGATCTTCGCCCGGCGGCTGGAACTCGTGCTCAAGGAAAAAGGCTTGAGCATCCTCGGCAAACTGACCGGCATGTATCTCGTGGCGCTCGCCTCGCAGATCGTCTTCGAGGGCATCCGCGGACTGATGAACGGCTGATCCTACCGCATGACGACTTCATCCATATTGGCGCTGATCGGGGCGCTGCTGCTGCTGGGAGCGGTCTCCAACAAGCTGTCCAGCAAGGCGAACATGCCGATACTGCTGGCGTTTCTGGCGATCGGCATGACGGCGACGCACTTCGGGCTCGTGCCCATCGCCTCGCTCTCGGGGCGGAGCGTCGCCAACGGCATCAACGTCCTCGGCACGGTGGCGATGTGTTTCATCCTCTACTCGGGAGGCTTGAACACCCGCTTTTCCTCGATGCGGAGCGTACTACTACCCGCATCGCTTCTGGCGAGCGTCGGCGTGGTGGTGACCGCTCTGGTCACGGGGGTGGTCTGCTATTTTCTGCAGCGCTGGTCGGGATACGATCTCGGATTCGCATGGTGCCTGCTCTTCGGCGCGCTGGTGTCGAGCACCGACGCGGCGGCGGTGATGTCGGTGCTGCGCAACCGCAACACCGGGCTCAAAGGGAGGCTCCAGCCGCTCCTGGAGGCGGAATCGGGCAGCAACGACCCCGCCGCGTATCTGTTGACCATCCTCATCTTGAAGGTCATGACCTCCGGCGGCGCCCCGAGCTTCTGGGAGGTGCTGTGGCAGCTCGCGGGCGGGGTGCTCTGGGGCCTCTGCATGGGCGCGCTGATGGGCTTCGCCTTCGGGATCATCGCGCAGTGGATCTACAACGCCGCCTCGCGCTACAAGCTCCTCGAATACGAGGGATTGTACTTCGTCATCGGCATCGCCGCGGTGCTGCTGACCTTCGGTCTCACCGAGACCTATCTGAAAGCCAACGGACTCATGGCGGTCTACGTCTGCGGCATCACGATGGGGAACATCCGCTTCAACTTCAAGAAGGCGCTGACCCAGTTCAACGACGGCATCTCCTGGCTGATGCAGGTATCTTTGTTCACCGCGCTCGGCTTCATGGTCTCGCCGGGCGAACTCGTCAAGCCGCTGCAGCTGGCGACGGGAATGCTGCTCGCCGGGATACTGATCTTCGCGGCGCGGCCGCTGGCGGTGTGGCTGTGTCTGTCCGGCAGCGAGTTCACCGCCCGGGAACGGCTCCTCGTGTCGTGGGTGGGGCTGCGCGGCGCCGCGCCGATCATGCTGGCGACCTTCCCGCTGGCGGCGAACATCCCCTACGCGCAGTCGATCTTCAATCAGGTGTTCTTCGTGGTCATCTCGTCGATATTGTGTCAGGGCAGCACGCTGATGCCGCTCGCGAGACTGCTGGATCTGTCGTGCCCCGCCGACGACCGCGAACGCATCCCGCTGGAACTGGAAGTCACCGATTCGGGCGGCGACGCCGAGATGTTCGAGTTCGTGGTCCCCTCCGACGCGCCCTTCGTCGGCATCACCGTGGCCGAGTTGGGACTCCCCGCCGAAGCGCTGATCCTGCTGATCCGCCGCGACCGCGGCTTCTTCTCGCCGCGCGGCAACACCCGGATCGCAGCGGGCGACGGGCTGCTGATCATGGGCCCCGGCGGAGTGATGCGCGACCTCGGCAAACGCTTCTTCCCCGCCGCCGACTACCACCCCGCGCGGACCCTGGAGGATATCCGGCGGAGTTTCCCGTCGCTGTCGTCGC
The DNA here is from genome assembly GCA_902783135.1 of uncultured bacterium. Taxonomy (GTDB): domain Bacteria; phylum Verrucomicrobiota; class Lentisphaeria; order Victivallales; family Victivallaceae; genus UBA1784. Next base: position 2,813 of record CACZPY010000199.1, on the reverse strand, counting down.
AACTCGCGATGGAGAAGATCGCCCACGTGCTCCGGCGGCGTCACAACTGACCGGCGTTGAACTTTGACGCTTTCCATGTTATATTAGTCCCCGGAAAGAGCGGAACGATTTACAGATCGAAACACATACAGGGAGTGACCACATGCCCAGGAACTTGAAACTTTCGCGGCCGCTGGCCGTATTCGACATCGAAAGCACCGGCGTCGTGCCGCAGCGCGACCGGATCGTGGAAATCGCGATACTGCGCGTCGACACCGACGGCTCCGTCCGCAGGGCGGTGCGGCGGCTGAATCCGCAGATACCGATCCCCGCCGGAGCGACCGCCGTCCACGGCATCACCGACGCCGACGTCGCGGAGGCGCCGACCTTCGCGGAGATCGCGGAAAAACTCTACGCCTTTCTCGACGGCTGCGATCTCGCGGGCTACAACATCACCGGCTTCGACATCCCCATCCTCGAAGCGGAGTTCCAGCGCGCCGGGATCGACTTCAAGGCCGAAGGACGCCGGGTCATCGACGCCTACAACATCTTCTGCAAACTCTACCCGCGCACCCTTTCCGCGGCGTACAAGCTTTTCTGCGGCAAGGATCTCGAAGGCGCTCACGGCGCCGCCGCCGACACCGCCGCCACCTGGGAGGTCATCGCCGGGCAGCTGGAAAAACACCCCGAACTGCCCGACGACGCCGACGAACTCGCGAGATTCTGCGAGCAGAGCGACCCCGACGCCTACGACCGGGCGCGGCGTTTCCGCTGGTGCGGCGACGAACTCGTGGTGAACTTCGGCAAACACGCCGGGCGGACGCTGCGCGACCTCGCGCAGAACGACCCCGGCTTCCTGCGCTGGATACTGCGGAGCGACTTCGCGGACGACGTGAAGAACCTCGTATCCAACGCGCTGATCGGCAAATTCCCGGAGCGCGATGCGAAAAGATCCTGACATCTCGAGCCTGATCTCGCTGCTGGACGACGAGGACGAAGCGACCGCCGTCGAAGCGATGGCGGAACTCTTGTACCGGGGCGACGAGGCGGCGGAAAAACTGGCGGAACTTCAGGAATCGCCCGATCCGCTGCTGCGCCGCCGCGTGCATCAGCTGGAATCGGCGCTGACCATGCGCCGCCGCCGCCGGGAATTTTCCCGGCTGCTCGCAATGCCCCGTCCGGACGTCGCCCGCGTGCTCGTGGAACTGCATCTGCAGTGGTTCGACAATGACCCCCTGCCCGAGATCGCCTCGCGCACGGCGGCGTTCGTCCTTCAGGGAAGGAACGGCGCGCCGCAGACCCTGCACGAACTCGCCGCCTATTTCCGCCGATGCGGCATCGTCGCCGAACGCGAGACCACGCTGCGCCCCGAAAACTACTGCGTCGGACTCGCGCTCGCGGACCGCATCGGCGCCGCCGTGCTGTGGGTGCTGCTGGGGCGGCTGATGCTGCCGGAATCTTCCCCGATCCGCATCGTCCGCCACGTCGAGGAATTCGCGCTGTACGACGGGAAAGCGCTGCTGCTGCCGGAACGCGACTGGCGCGTCGTCCGCGCCCCCGGCGGCGACGAGCTCGAAGCGTGGGACACCCGCCGCGCCCTGAAATTCGTTTCGCTGATGCTCTTTTCCGCCGCGGTCAACAGCGACAGTTTCCGTTACGTCCTGACCATCGGTCAGGCGGTCAGCGGCCTCCCCGACGACGAGGTGCTGACCTATCTGCCGTATCCATACCGTCCCGCCCCCGAGGAGGAGCCTTCCGGCGCGGCGGACGCCAACGATCCGTTTTGAAAACCAATCCAATTTCGAGGTGCAAACATGACCAGAAGCGCTGAAGTCACCCGCAAAACCGGTGAGACCCGGATCTCCGTTAACCTGAAGATCGACGGCACCGGCAAGGGCGACATTTCCACCGGGGTCCCGTTCATGGATCACATGCTGACGCTCTTCGCCCGCCACGGCTTCTTCGATCTCGAAGTCCGGGCGCAGGGCGACATCGAAGTCGACTACCACCACACGCTGGAGGATCTCGGCATCACGCTGGGCATGGCGTTCGATCAGGCGCTCGGCGACCGGGCGGGCATCCGCCGCTACGGCAACTTCCTGCTCCCCATGGACGAGACGCTGGTGCTGATCGCGCTGGACATCTCGGGACGCCCCGGATTGTTCTACGACGTGACCCCGCCCGCGCCGCAGGTCAAGGACATCGACGCGCGGCTCTTCCACGAGTTCCTCCAGGGATTCTGCAGCAAGCTCGGGCTGAACCTGCACGTGAAGATGCTCGCCGCCGAGGAAGCGCACCACCTCTTCGAAGCGATCTTCAAGGGGCTGGCGAAGGCGCTCGATCAGGCGACCGCGATCGATCCGCGGGTCGACGGCATCCCCTCCACCAAGGGAGTGCTGTGAAGACGTTTTTACGCTCCAAACTTTGCCGTCGCTCCTTGAATTGCAGAGGGAAAGCGGCTATATTTTAAAACAGCGGCGGTCGACGCCGCGGATATGATACTTCAACACACCATTAATTCTTGAAGGGAGTTTTATTATGGTCAATTTCAAAACACTCGGTCTGGTGAACTCCCGCGAGCTTTTCAAGCGCGCGGTCACCGGCGGCTACGCCATCCCCGCCTACAACTTCAACAACATGGAGCAGCTGCAGGCGATCCTGCAGGCGTGCGCCGAGACCGAGAGCCCGGTGATCCTCCAGATCTCCAAGGGCGCCCGCAAGTACGCGAACCAGACGCTGCTGCGCTACATGGCGCAGGGCGCGGTCGAGTACGCCAAGGAACTCACCGGCGGCAAGGGCATTCCGATCGTGCTGCACCTCGACCACGGTCCGGA
>CACZPY010000198.1 GCA_902783135.1 uncultured bacterium | reverse complement strand
GCCGAGCAGATGCCTGCCGCTTCCGGCGTGACCGTGCGAAAGGTAGATCACGGGGTAGCACAATATCAGCGCGTCGGCGCGGGCGGATTCGGCGTCGGCGGAGTCGCCCGCATCGGCGTCGATATCTTCCCAAATGGTGCCGCAGCAGGCGGCGAGGTGCCCGCCCGCGGAAAATCCGAGTACGGCGATCTGTTTTTTATCCACGCCCCACTCCGCGGCGCGGCTGCGGATGATCCGGATGGCGCGCAGCGCATCCTGCTGCGGGGCGGGGTAGGAGTTGGGGGCGACCCGGTATTCCAACGTGGCGGCGTGCCAGCCGAGTTCGTTGAATTTTTTGGCGACGGGAACGCCCTCGTATTCGGCACGGTTGGAGTACCCGCCGCCGGGCAGGACGAGCACGAGACCCGACGGGCGGGTACGCGGGTGTTCGAGGATGGACATTTCGAGGAAGGGCTGAAAGTCGCCCGCCACCGGGCGCGGCCACAACATTATCTTATCGTCCATGATGAAAAAAAACTCCGTGTCGGATATGAAAAACCGCGGGCAGTGCCTCGACCCGCCGGGATAATATACTCCGCCATAGTGGAAAATCAATCGCGGGGGTGTTATATTAATGACCGAAAAAAGTATTTCTGAACCACCAATATTTCGAGGAAAGTATCATATCATGTCCGAGCCGGAAAGACTTAACGATTTCATCCGCGAAACGGTCGCCGCCGATATCGCCGCGGGGCGCGATCCCGCCTCCATCGTCACGCGATTCCCGCCCGAGCCCAACGGCTATCTGCACATCGGGCACGCGAAGGCGATCTGTCTGGACTTCGGCATCGCCGCCGAGAACGGCGGCAGGTGCAATCTGCGCATGGATGACACCAATCCGGCGAAGGAGGATACCGAGTACGTCGATTCGATCATCGCGGACGTGCGCTGGCTGGGCTTCGAGCCGGCAGGCATCTTCTACGCGAGCGACTACTTCGACCGGATGTATGAGTGCGCCGAAACGCTGATCCGCAAAGGGCTCGCCTACGTCTGCGACCTTTCTCCCGAGGAGTGGAAGGAGTACCTCGGAACTCTGAACACTCCCGGCAAGGACTCCCCGGGGCGCGCGCGGAGCGTGGAGGAGAATTTGGACCTCTTCCATCGGATGCGCGACGGCGAATTCGAGGACGGGGCGAAGGTTTTGCGGGCGCGGATCGATATGGCGTCGCCGAACATCAACATGCGCGATCCCGTGATCTACCGTATCCGCCGCATCGACCACTTCCGCCACGGCGGCAAGTGGTGCGTCTACCCGATGTACGATTTCGCGCACCCGCTGGAGGATGCCTTCGAGGGCGTCGTCTATTCGCTCTGCACGCTGGAGTTCGAGATCCACCGCCCGCTGTACGACTGGGTGCTGCGGGCGCTGGAGTTCCCGGATCCGCCGCGCCAGATCGAGTTTTCGCGGCTGAACCTGACCAATACCGTGATGAGCAAACGCAAACTTCTGCAGCTGGTCAAAGAGCACTATGTGTCGGGGTGGGACGATCCGCGCATGCCGACGATCTGCGGTCTGCGCCGGCGCGGGGTCCCGGCGGCGGCGATCCGCCGTTTCTGCCGGATGATCGGCGTGACCAAGTTCGACGGCGTGACCGATATGGCGCTCCTGGAACACTGCATCCGCGAGGAGCTCAACGCTTCGGCGCCGCGCTTCATGGGGGTGCAGAATCCGCTCAAGGTCACGATCGTGAACTATCCCGCGGGGGGCGTCGCGCCGCTGGAGGCCCGCAACAATCCGGAAGATCCCGCCGCCGGAGTCCGTCAACTCGAATTCGGTCCCGAACTCTGGATCGAAAAGAGCGACTTCATGGCGGAGCCGGTCAAGGGCTACTTCCGCCTCGCTCCGGACAAGGAGGTGCGGCTGCGCTACGGCTACTACATCCGGTGCGTCGACTTCGTGCGCGACGCTTCCGGCGAGGTGACGGAACTGAAATGCACCTACGATCCCGAAAGCCGGGGCGGCACTTCACCCGACGGCCGCAAGGTCAAGGGGACGATACACTGGCTGAACGCGGCGACGGCGGTGCCGGCGACGCTGCGGCTTTACGACCGGCTCTTCACCGCGGCGCAGCCGGGGGCGGACGGAACGGACTTCCTGACCCAGCTGAACCCGGATTCGATGACGGTCGCGAACGGTTTCGTCGAACCGGCGGCGGCGGGGCTCGATGCGGGCAGCGTGGTGCAGTTCGAGCGCCTCGGCTACTACGCCAAGGACGCCGATTCGACGGCGGAGCATCCGGTCTTCAACCGGACGGTCACGCTCAAGGATTCGTGGAGCAAGAAAAATTCCTGACGCACGGCGGCGCCGGTCAGTCAACGCAAAATCTGGGGGGCTTACGATGAGAAGATGGTGGGAGGTGCTGAAATCGAGTTTCGCCGGACGCTTCGTGCGGATACTGTGGATCAGCGGCCGGCGTTACAGCGCGGATGAGCACGGTCAGCGGGCGGTGGCGCTCACCTACTACACGCTGTTTGCGATCGTGCCGGTGGCGGCGCTGCTCTTCGGCATCGCCAAGGGCTTCGACCTCGACGAACGGCTGCGGGTGATCCTGACCGAACGGATGAGTCAGCATCAGGAGCTGCTGAAATACGTCTACCAGTTCGCCGACACCACGCTCAAGCAGGCGAAAGGCGGCATCGTTGCCGGGGTCGGTGTGATCGCCCTCTTCTGGACGGTGATATGGCTGGCGACTTGCATCGAGAGAGCCTTCAACGCGGTTTGGGGACTGCCGCCGCGCCGCAACATGCTGCGCCGGTTCAGCGATTATCTTTCCTGTATGCTGATGATCCCGATCATGCTGGTGGTGATCAGCAGCGCCGGCATGTTCATCCGCCGGCTGATCAACGGTGCCGCCGAGCGCTGCGCGGCGGGGGGCGTTTCCGGCGTGGGAGAATTTCTGCTGGCGCTCTCCGGATTGATGCCGCTGCTGCTGGCGGTGCTGATCTTCTTCCTGATCTACCGGCTGTCCCCGAATACCCGGGTGCGGGTGATGCCGGCGCTGCTCGCCGGAGCGGTCGCGGGCATTTGTTATCAGGTGCTTCAGGATTCTTTCGTGTTCCTGCAGGGATCGATCTACCGTTACAACCGGGTGTACGGCAGTTTCGCCGCGCTGCCGCTGTTCCTGATGTGGATGCGCTGGTCATGGGAGATCGCGCTTTTCGGCGCGGAGATCGGTTTCGTGGCGCAGAACCTCGATACCGGGATGTTCGACCGCGACAATTCGACGGAGCCGCCGAGTCCTCGGGTGCGGCGCTTCCGGCAGTTGGCGGTGGCGCAGAAGATCTACGCCAAGTTCGCCTCCGGCGAAGGTGCGTCGACCTTCGACGAACTCAACGCCGGTTTGGAGATACCGGAAGTCAATCTGGAAAGCGACCTGGATGTGCTTCAGGAATCCGGAGTGATCTGCCGCACCGAGAGCGCCGACGGGGAAGCCGCCTACGCTCCGCTGCTGCCGGACTCGCTGACCGTCGCCGAATGCGTCCGGCGCCTGAACTCGGCGGGCGACGACGAATTGAATCCGCTGCTTCAGGAGGAGGCGGGCGGATTGTTCGCGGTGACGGAGCGGCTTCAGGATGCGGCGCTGGCCAGCCCGGAGAACCTCCGGCTGGTGGAGACGGGGAAGCGCTGATCCTTGCGATGTCGAAAATGGATCGGCGGCGCCGTGACGATCACGACGCCGCCGGTTGTTTTTTACGATGCCCGAAACGGGGCGGCGGCGCATCGGCGGAAGCAGTTATTTTCGGATCACGCCGGAGCAATCCGTCTGCGCGATGTCGGTTTTCCACGCCTCCGGGTGTTCGTATTTCAGATCGAGCCCCGTGAAGGTCACATCCCGGACTTGATTCAGTTCGAAAGCCCCGTCGGTTCCTTCGATCATGCAGAATTTACGGGTGTTTTCCGGTATTTGCAGCGCTCCCGCCACCGCGAGACCGATGTCGGTGAAGCGGATGTCGCGGATGGAGCCGACTCCGTTGCCGCGCAGCATGGAAGGATGCCGGACACGTCCGTCCGCGTTCTCGAATACTATATTGCGGATGGATTTTCCGCACGGCACTTTGACGAATTTGTAATCCAGACGCAGAAAAGCGAACTGTTCCACATCAACATGAAAGTTGCGGAACGCCAGATCGTGGATATCCACGCCGTCGTTATGGTCGGAATATTTGGCGTTTATGTGAATTGCCATGTGACTGCCGTGACAAATTATGCCGTTGAACTGGCAGTCGCGGATTTCGCCTCCGCCGACTCCGATCCTGATGGCATGGGCGTAATAACTGCGGAATATGCAGTTCGATACTGTGACCAGTTCGCATGGACGGGGATCTTTGAGTCGGGACGAGACGCCGCGCAGCGTAAATGCATCGTCTCCGGCGCTGATGTTGCAGTCGGACACCACGGCTTTGCCGCAGCAGTCGAGGTCGATCCCGTCGTTTTCCGACACATAGGGGGAATTCCGGATATTGATGCCGCGAATGTAGATGTCGGTGCAGCCATGGAGAAAACACGCCCATCCCGAGGTGTCCTCGATGTCGATATCGCAGAGCCGGATGTTTTTGCATTCGCAAAGGTACATCATCTGCGCCGGACGCCATTCTTTGCATTTCCACTGCGGTCCGCCCATGAAGGTATGAACGACGGTATGGTCCTTGAGGATGTTGCGCGCATTGCCGTCGATGCGGCCGCCGCGGATGGAGATGTTTTCCTGTTCCACGGCGATGATGAGGTGCTGACCGCTTTTGCCGCAACAGTTGTTGTTCCTGTCCTGCGGGCAGAAGTCCTTGGGATTGTAGTCGGCGGGATCGGTGCTGGCGGCGAGGACCGCGTCCGGCGCGAGTTCCAGCCCGCTGCCGCTGCGCAGAAATATGCTTCCGGTGCGGTAAGTCCCGCTCGGGAAGTAAACCGTGCCGCCCGCGTCGATTGCCCGCTGGATGGCGGCGGTGTCGTTGGCTATCCCGTCGCCGACGGCGCCGAAATCTCTGACATTGCGCATTCGTACTTCCGACAGATTACTTGCCGCAGTACGGTACGAGGTCGATAACGTCGACCCACTCGGCGTCTGGGTCCTCGCTGATGAAGCGGATCTTCTGCTCCAACTGATCCCACAGACCTTCGCAGTCCATCATCTCGTAGCTGTGCCCCCAGAAGTAGAAGATGCCGCCCTGTTCCCTGACGCGCATGTATTTTTCGCGGAACTTGTTGTCCGCGAAGTGGCAGTTGGAATCTAAAGTCAGCGTCTCCCTGCAGGCGGTGACGTCGTCGACGTTGCGGGTGGTGCGCCCGTAGGCAAAGCCGGCTTCCTTGAGCAGTTTGACCGTCTCGGGAGTGCTGATGCCGCAGGGCCAGGCGAAGCCGGGACAACTCGTTTCGAAGATGTCTTCCAGGAGTTTGCGCGCCTTGACGGCGGCTTCGACGAATTCCCCGGCAGGCACCCGGTCGGCGACCTCGTGCTTCCAGCAGTGCGATGCCACCTTGAATCCCGCGTAAACGCGTTTCCAGTCCTTGACGGCGATCTTGCCAGCGTCGAAACCGCGGTAGCCCCAGTGTTTCGGCGGCTCGCAGAAGCGTCCCCAACTGGTGCCGCGAGTCTCTTCGGGGGCGTTGCCCGGATTGAGGTTGAAGGTGGCTTTGGCTCCGTACTCCCGGAGGATGCCGATGAGGCGGATGTCGGTGTAAACGCCGTCATCCCAACACTGTGCAACTTTGAACTTCATGTCGTATCGCCTGTTTGAAAGGTGGGGTTAAGCAGATCAGTGCAGCGCCAGGAGCACCGCCGCGCCGACGATAATGGCGCCGGCGATTATCGCCAGTGCCAGCGGCAGCGACTCGCGCATTGCGGCAGCGAAGCTTTTGTATTCCGCTCCGGATTGCGGCGATATGGCGGCTCCGCCGCGTCCGGAGTTCCCGCCGAAAAATACTTGCGCGCGACCGTTGGCGGTGAAACAGCGGTAACGTATCTCCTCGAGATGACGGATCGCGGCGGGGGCGGCCGGGTCGATGGTGCCGAGTTCGGCGGCGGTATGTTCGAGAAACTCCCGGTAACGGGTCAATTCCTGTTGCGCGGCGGCGAACTGTTCCAGTTCGGCGGCGACGGCGGCGGAGTCGTGTCCGATCCGGTCGGAGAGCTCACGGTGCAGCCGTTCCGCCTCGCTGCGCTCGACGGCGGCGATGCGTTCGGCAAGTTTGGCGCGCGGAAGTTCCGGCGTATGTCCGGCGGCGTCCGGCTCCGGAGCCGGTTTTTCGTCCGGCGGGACTTTGCTATCGTAGTTCACCTGAAGCTGCTTGCCGAGATAGATCAGCTTGTCGCTGACGAACCCCTCGCGGGAAGTTATGCGATTACCCATACTCCGCTCCGATCCGGGTTGTAGTTAAAATTATCCGTTCCGCCCGAGCGGTTCAAGCGTCAGTAGCGGAACAGCATCGCGCCCCAGGTCAATCCGCTGCCGAACGAGGTCAACAGCACCAGATCGCCGCGTTTGAGCCGCCCCGAACGCACCGCGTCGTCGAAGGCGATGCCGATCGATGCCGCCGAGGTGTTGCCGTAGCGGTTCACGTTGTCGAAGACCCGGTCCGGCGGCACTGTCAGCCGCTGCGCCACCGCCTGGATGATGCGGCGGTTCGCCTGATGCGGGATCACCAGCGCCACCTGATCGGGGGAAACCCCGGAATCCGTCAGGACCTGGTTGCTGGATTCGACCATTGCCTTGATCGCGAGTTTGAAGGTTTCGCGACCTTCCATCTTGATATAATGCATCCGCTTTTCGACCGTCTCGAACGAGGCGGGATTGCGGCTGCCGCCGGCGGGCAGTTTCAAGGTGTCCGAGTAGCTGCCGTTGGCGCCGAGGCAACTTACCGGCAGATGGTCGTCGCCGCCGTCGCGGTTCTCGAGCACGAACGCGCCCGCGCCGTCGCCGAAGAGCACGCAGGTGTTGCGGTCGCTCCAATCGACGATGCCGGAAAGTTTTTCCGCGCCGCAGACCAGCACATAACGGTATTTTTTGTTCGCGCGCATCAGCGAAGTGGCGTTTTCCAGCGAATAGAGCAATCCCGAGCACGCCGCGCTGAGGTCGTAGCACAGTATGGGACGGCATCCCAGCGCGTGCTGAAGCAGACAGGCGGTGTTGGGGAAGGTGTAGTCCGGGGTCGTGGAGGCGACGATGATCGCCGACAGATCGGCGCCGGATATTCCGGCGGCCTCGAGCGCGCGTTCGGCGGCGATCTTCGCCATGTCGCCGCTGCTCTGATCGCGGGCGGCGAGGTGGCGTTCCTCGATCCCGGTGCGGACGCGGATCCACTCGTCAGAGGTGTCGACCAGTTTTTCCAGATCCGCATTGGTGAGTATCCGCTCCGGCAGATACGAGCCGGTTCCTGCAATGTATATGCTCATTGAGCATCCTTTCCGCCGATGAAGGCTCCGTGGACCATCCCCGAAGCGTTGATCTTATCCACGATCTTGTCGTTCAAGCCGAATTCGACGCATTCTCCGGCGATCCGGATGGCATTGCGGACCGCCAGCGGAGTCGAGCCGCCGTGTCCGATGATGCAGATCCCGTTCACACCGAGCAGCGGCGCGCCGCCGATGACTTCGCTGGAACCTTGCGCCTTGAGTTCGACGAACGCCTTCTGCGCGAGCAGCGCGCCGACTACGCGCAACGCATTTTTGGTCAGCATCTGCTTGAGCCAGAAGACGGTGGTGCGCGCCAATCCTTCGGCGCCCTTCAGAAAGACATTGCCGACGAATCCGTCGCAGATCACCACATCCACGCCGCTCCCGAATACCGTATCCGCTTCGACGTTGCCGATGAAATTGATCGGCAGCTTTTCCAGCAGATGGAAAGCCGCCTTGGTGAGATCGTTGCCCTTGATGTCCTCGCCGCCGACGCTCATCAGCCCGACCGTCGGACGCGCCTTGTGGAAGACATATTGCGCGTACAGTTCACCCATGATCGCAAACTGCGCGAGGTTCAACGGCGTGCTGTCGGGATTCGCGCCCGCGTCCATCAGCAGGAAGCGGCTGCGCTGATTGGGCATGCTCGCCACCAGTCCCGGCCGGTCGATCCCCGGCAGGGCGCGGACGAGCACCTTGGTCGCCGCCACCGTCGCTCCTGTGTGTCCGGGAGTCACCATCGCGTCCGCCTCTTTGGTTTTCAGCAGCTTGGCGCAGACGGTGATGGTGGAGTCTTTCTTGGCCCGCAGGGCGACGGTGGCGGATTCCGACATCTCGCAAACGCTTCCGGCATTGACCAGATGGATGCGCGGATCGCCCGCGATACCGTACTTTTCCAAATAAAACCCCACCTTTTCCAAGTCGCCGACCAAGGCGTACTCGTAGGTGGGGAAGTCCGACAACGCGGATGCCAGCCCTTCGATGACCGCACCGGGGGCGAAATCCCCTCCCATGGCATCAACGGCGATCCGCATTTTTTACTCCGCCGGAGTGTGCTTACTTGCTTTCGACCGCGAGGACCTGCTTGCCGTCGTAGAAACCGCAGGCGGTGCAGACGCGATGGGGTTCCACCGGCGCCGAGCAGTTGGGGCAGTAGGTGGCCTGCACGCCTTCGTAGCGATTGGCGGCTTTGCGCTGACGACGCTGCGCGCGGGAGGTCTTTCTTTTCGGAACAGCCATTTTAACTTCTCCTTTATGTTAACCGATGCGTTATTTCAAAATGCATCCATGCCTTTAAAAACGGACATCGTATCATTGCGGTGACAATGACAGTTAGAAAATATACCACAACTTCCGCATTTTTCAATTATTTTGACGTTCGGAGCGGCAAAAATCCCGGAAACTTGATGCCTGCGGCTGCCAAATCCCGGAAATCCGGCGATTCAGTGCGCCATGACTTCCGGGCGCGTGTGCAACTGCCACCGCGAGTATCCGATGTCGTCGATCATGACCGTGACCGGTTCGGGGAGTTCCCGGAACCGGAAGACGATCCGGCGCATCCGGCTGCGGTAGATGTCGCGCAGCTGGCGGCGGCTGTACAGATCGGGATTGCCGAGCGCGGTCCAGATGCGGCGCCAGCGTTTGCCCGGCATGAATCTCTGAGTATAGCTGCTGTTGCGGTTGTCCGACAGTATCTGAAACGCCCCCGCGAGGTATTCCGGGTGATCGATGCACGCCGCAAAACCGAGCGACCGGATGGAACTGTGCAATTCTCCCGGCAGATCGATCCGCAGTTCGATCGGCTTGCCCTCCGCCTCCGGCTTGACGGGCGGCACGGTGATGCGCAATACCCGGTTATGCGACGGGGAGCCGATATCCGTCGGGAAGTCGATCTGCGGGCGCACCGGGGTTCCGGAGTTTGCCGCATTGAGCAGTTCCACGGAGAACTTTCCGCTGACATCGCTTTCGAAGTCGATCTGCCGGATGCGCGGGATATTCAAACGGTGCGGCGGATTTCGGCTGATCCGGTCGACCGCGGCGTTGAGATCCTCCGGCGGCAGAGAAACGTCTTCGGCGTCGACCAACGAGGCGGCGAGCAGCGCCGGGGCCAGCCAGTGACTGCGATACGATCCGAAGGTGAAACTGCGTATCGGAAGTTCCGGATGCGGATTTTCCAGCAGCAGTTTGTCGAAGTGGAAGAAACGCCCGTATTGGTCGCTTCCGGTGGCGGCGTAATCCGAACGATAGCCGCTGAAGTCGCGGTTCCAGTCGGTGATGTGGATCATGTAACGCAGATTCAGCGTGCGGCTCTGCCCGTTGGTGTAGTTGAACGTAACGTATGCGATGCCGCCGAATTTGAATGCCTGTTTCCCGCGGCAGGCTGGATCGAAATCGGCCTGCTGCAGCGGCGGCGAGCAGCTCAACAGCAGCGCGAGCTGCCGGGCCTTGCAGTCGCCGAGCGGGATCGTGACCTTTTCCGGGAAACGGTTGTCACGCGATTCCCCGGAAAGCAGCGCCGCGTAGCAATGCACTCCCCCGCCTATTGCCATCGCAAAATTTTCCGGCTGCGCTTCCAGCTTTTTCCGCATCCGTTCAAGGATTGCCGGATCGTTGAAACGCGGGAAACCGTCAACGCTGCCGAGATCGGCATTAAGTACGCTCCAAAGCGGGACCGGGATGCCGCGCCGTGTTATCGCCGGCTGCGGACGCTGACGGTACAACCGGCGGTACAGCGCCACCGGATCGCCGACGATCTCCGGATGTTCCGGCGACCACATCTCCATTCCCACCAGCACCAGCGCGCGCCAGAGCCACGGCGAGGTGTTTTGCGTCGGGACCATTTCGCCGTTGCGGGCATAACTGCCTCCGCGCAAAATGAAACTCTGCGCCCCGGCGCGATATGAACGCAGTATTTCGTCGTACAGTGCCGCCGGATCACCGGCATCGGCGGTATTGGCGCACCGCCCCGACGCGGAATATCCGAATACGACCGTGTCGGGAGGCAACGAGGCGAATATCCGGTCGGTACAGACGCCGTGGAAGTTCAGCAGCAGAAAACCGGGGTGCGCATTCGCGCCGGCGGCGCATTTGGCGAGAAACTTCAAATGCTCGATGACCAGCTGCTCCGCCGGAACGTCTTTGCAGCGCGGACACTGCCGGAATTTATGCCGAAGTTCCTCGCGGTCGATGCAGAAGAAAAATTCTTTCGGATGCAGCAATTCGCATTGGGCGGCGACGGTCCGGCTGATCAGTTTCCGCACTTTGGGGTGGCGCGGACAGTAGGTGAGCGTACCGTGTGACGCGCCCGGCACTTCCAGCATCTCCTCGCGGTCGCTGCGGCCTTCGAGCAACGGGCAGTTGCTCCAAACCCGCAGGATCGGAACGATTTGGATGAAGCGTTCTTCCGCGGTACGGTTCAGGTCGCGGATGAGTTCCGGCGTAAAGCAATTCCGGTTGCGCGGGAACAGATCCGGGGGCAGGGGGAAGTTGTCGCCGAATTCTATGAACATCCGGTTGTACTTCAAAAAACCGAGCAGCCGGATAAAACGCTTGAGCGACGGCGCGTAACGCGGATGGAGCTCCCGCATCGAGAAGACGATGCCGCGTTCGGGTATGCCGGGAACGGATCGCCGCTGTCCGATCCGCAGTTTCCGCTCCGGCGTCGACTGGATCATCACCGCCAGCGTTTGGAGGGCGTTGTACAATCCTTCCGGGGTACGTGCCGCAAGCTCGACGCCGTCACCGGCGACGGTCATCCGCCAGCCTTGCCGGTGTTCCGGAGTGCCGTCTGCGGTAAGGAGCAATTTCAAACACGGATGTTCCCCGGCGCGTGCCGCGCGCACCTTGATGCCGTTGAAGGAGTTGAGCTGCCTGAAGTCCTCGAGCGCCGGGGACAGGGCGGTGGCGGCGGACGGTACGGCGAATGTGATCTCGGACGGCAGGATGCAGTATTCCGGAGCTTCCGCGGCGGTGGCGCCGAGCGACGGCAGCGTCAGCAGAAACGACAGACCGATGATATTTAAAAGACGGATATGACCACACATATACGCACCACCAGTTTTTCTCGGAATTTAAACAATATCTCAAAAAAATATACTCCAATACGGCGAATTTGCAAGTCCGTCGGGGCGGGGAGGTGTACAAAAAAAAGGGCCGCCGCAATGCGGCGACCCCGTTCCGTCATGTCGGATATTACGCTTTGTTGTGGCGCTTGCGGATCTTGGCGGCGGCATTCCGGACGCCGTTGATCATATCTTCGATGTTCTGCTCGGTGAGTCGCGGATGCATGGGCAGGTTCAGCTCGCGCTTGTAGAAGAACTCGCTGGCGAGCGGGCACTGATCGGGATCGTAGCCCATGCGCTTCAGTCCGGTGAAGTGGAAGGTCGGCTGATAGTGCAGAATGCCCTGTACGCCTTCTTCCTGATAGAGCACGCGCAGGAACTCGTCGCGCGAACCGCCCAGTTCCTTTTCGTTGACGCAGAGCGTGTAAAGGTGGAAGCTGTGATAGCGGTCGGCGGGTTCGTACGGCGTCTCGACGCCCTTCACGTCCTGCAGTCCGGCGGAGATCTTGTGCGCGATCTCGCGGCGCTTGGCGACGAGCATGTCGAGCTTGTCCAACTGGGCGCAGCCCACCGCCGCCTGGATCTCGTTCATGCGGTAGTTGCTGCCCCAGTGACCGTTCCACGGGATCACGTCGAAGTGCGCGGGCAGCCAGTACTCGATCGGGTCGGTCTTCTTGCAGACGATCTTGCCGAAGTGCCATTCCGGATTGTTGATGTCCGCGAGCTGGTCGTTCCACGACTGCGGCTGATTGCTCATGCAGCGGAGGTTCTGGATGCCGTTGGAGTATTCGTCGTTGTTGGTGGTGATCATGCCGCCTTCACCGCAGGTGGTGATGTTCTTGAGCGAGTGGAACGAGAACGCTCCGGCGTCGCCGATCGAACCCGCCATGCGGCCCTTGTACGATGAACCGGTGGCGTGTGCGCAGTCTTCGAGCACCTTGAGACCGTGCTTTTTGGCGATCTCCATGATGGGATCCATATCGACCATCAGTCCGGCGTAGTGGACGACGTAGATCGCCTTGGTCTTGGCGGTGATCTTTCTCTCGACGTCGACGGGGTCGATGTTGAAGGTCTTGGGATCGATGTCGGCGAAGACCGGGATGCCGCCTTCCTTGAGGATGACCAGACTGGTCGCCACGAAGGTGTTCGGGGTGACGATGACTTCGTCTCCGGGGCGGATGTCGAAGAGCTGGGTGATGACGTGCATGCCGGTCGTGCAGTTGGTGCACGCATAGGCGTACTTGACGCCGTGCTTGGCGGCGAACTTCTTCTGGAACTCCTGCGTCTTGGGTCCCATGGTCAGCGAATCCTGCGCCATGGCGGCGAGGGCGGCGTTGCGCTCGGCCTCGTCGTAGATGCTGCCCATGAAGGAATAGGGAACTTTGAGCTTCACGCCGTCATCGGTCGCGTAACTGCTGGTGATCCCGCCTTCGGATTCGGCTCCGGTGTAGTGTTTTTTGTCGATGGCCATGATAAATTCTCCTTAAAAAGAGGTGTTGTGCACTTATCTTCCACCTTCCGCGCGGAAGGTCAGATACTCTTGAGTTTGAGTTTTTCTCCGTTGGAATGGACTATACGCTCGCCGGAATTTCGCGCCCGGTCCGCGGCGGCGATGGCGTCGGCGATCGCCGCTCCGGCGTTGGCGAGGAACTCCTCCTCGATCTTCCGCCCGGTCTCGGCGCAGGCGCGCTCGGGATAGCCCATCACGCCGATCTTGACCTCCGCGCGCTGGGAGGTGTTGACGATCTCCTCCCGCATGGAGGAGAAACTTTCGCGCAGTTGGTAGCTGTCGGGATCGTCGCGGAGCGCTTCGGCGACTTCCGGAGTATCCTGCGGCAGATCGCCGTGACGGACGACCTCGGGACACCAGTGGAGCATCAGCGAGGTCTCGGCTTCGGCGGCGTGATAGTCGCGCGACTCGAAGAGTTTCATCCAGGTCGGCGAGTAATTCCAGATGGGGACCAGCATGATCAGATCGTCGCGCAGTGCCGGATTCAGCCACTTGAGGATGCGCAGCGACTCCTTCAAATGCAGCAGACTTTCGCTGCCGCCGTGTCCGGGGATGATGATGAAGTTGCGGAATCCCTGCAGCGACAGCGATTCGATGATCTCCCCGATGAGATTGGACAGCGTGTTGGGCTTGACATTGATGGTCCCCGGAGCCATGCCGCCCGAAAAGGTGTAGTTGAGCGTGGGGGCGATCAGACAGTCGAGTTTTTCCGCGAGTTTGGCGGAGATGTAATCCGCATTGCGTATATCCACATCGAGCGGCAGATGCGCCCCGTGCTGTTCGCTGAGACCGTAAGGCAGGATCACCGTCCGGCAGTTCCGCAGGCGCTCCTGCAGCTCCACCAGTGTCAGATCCTGCATCCGATGACTTTTCATCCTGATCTTCTCCGAAAAAAAGCTTCGGCGTCAAAACCGCGGCATCAAAAGACAACCGCTCCGCCGACGATTTTATAACTCTATCAATAAAATAATCCGGTTGCGGAAAAAGTCAAATAAAAAACGCAAAAAACATCAAAAGACAATCTGTCGCTGTGCATATGATACATTAAAGTATTAATAATTAAAAGTATACATAACTCCTCCGGCGATTATGATATTGACAAAAGAGCGCGCGCGCAGTACTTTATAGAACTGCAAGTACAATCGACACAACGGTAATGGTCAATGGCGGAAAAAGGTCGTATTTGGGAGCGTCGGGCGCTGGCGGCGGGGATATTGGTCCTGGCGCTGGTGGTGCTGGGAGCCGGATATCGGTTGCTGCGCATCGGTGCCGGACGTTTCTGTGATGATTTTCTTTATCCCTATCTGCGGTTGTCGCGGCTCGGCATGGCGCGGCTTTCGGATCAGAGTCTGTTGGCGTACAGCCGCGCGGAATTGGCGGCGAAACTGGAGGAACTGCAGCTGCGCAACCGGAGTTTGGCGCTGCAGGCGGCGACGGCGGGAGAGCTCTTCAAGGAGAATGCGGAGCTGCGCAAGCTGATGGAATTTTCCGCCGCTTCCGGACACCGGTATCTGGCGGCGGAGGTGATTTTGCGCGATCCGCTGATGTGGCGGGAGCGCTTTACCGTGGACCGCGGGGAGGTCGACGGGATCCATGCCGGTGCGGCGGTGATCGACGTCGGCGCGGACGGTCGCCCGCTGCTGATCGGCGTGATCGAACGGGTCGGGCGGCGGACCAGCACGGTGCTGACGCTGTACAACGACGCGCTCCGGCTGTCGGCGCGCCTCGGCGCGAGCGGCGCCGTGGGGTTCGTCAATATCGGAGAGGAGCACGGCGACGACGGGACGATCCCGATCGGGTATCTGCCGCGCGGCGTATCTTTCCAGCCCGACGAAGTGGCGGTGACCACCGGTTTCGAACGGGGCGTCCCGCCGGGGCTGGTGATCGGCAACCTCGCTTCGGTGGAAGCTCCGGGAAGCCGTTTTTCCGGGCGGCTGCAGCTGACGGGCAGATTGCGTCCCGCCGCCGCGCTGGACGGCATACGTTTTGTTGTGATCTCCACGATCGTGCCGGGGAACGGCAGCCGTTGACATGAGGTATCTGATCGCAAGTGTCGTGCTCTTCGCGGCTCTGCTCGCGGATCTCTGGCTGGGCAACTACGGGTTGGTGCCCTGCTTCGCGGTGTATGTCCTGTTCCACAGTTCGCGCAGTGTATCGCTGGTCTATGCGACGGTGGCGGGGCTGATCCTCGGCTGTGCGGAGGATCTCATATACTGCCGTGCGAGTTCCGGCACTCCGCTGATGATCATGCTGGCGCTTTACGCGGGGCGTCTGGCGCTCTTCCGCCGGGATGAGACGGGCGTCGGCCGCTGGATCGGCGTGGCGCTTGCCGGCGGGGCGATCGGCATGGTGCTGACGCTTTACCAGTTGTTCAGCGGCGGCTCCGATGCGGTGTGGAGCGGGATCGGAGCCGCGCTCGATATCGTGCAGGGCATCCTGAGCGGGGTGCTGAAACTTTCCTTCACCGTGCTGCTGCTGGATTTTCTCTGCACCTATCTGGGACTGCCGGGATTTTTCCCGCCGGAACGCGTGAACGGCAAAAGGTCGGGAGCGGCACGTTCCCGGCGCCGCCGGGTGCTGGCGGCTAACGTGGCAGGGCGCAGAAAATGAAGCGGGACGGACAGAAATGGCTGCCCGGCTGGCTGACCGTGCCGCGTCTGCGCGTGGCGGAGCTGGCGCTGCTTATGCTGGCGGCGGCGGCGATTCTGCTGCGGGTGCTGTATGTGGAACAGGTGGAGTCGGGCGAATCCCACCGGGTGGCGGTGTCGCGGCAGTCGATCCGCCGGGTGCGGGTGCCGGCGCGGCGGGGGCGGATATTCACCTCGGATCTGGTGACGGCGGCGGAGAACCGTCCGGTGTTCAATCTGGTGTTCTACCCCGAGGAAATGCGCCTCGGACGGCGGCTCCGGAGCATCGCCCGGATGTTGGAAATATCCCATCGGATCGCGACGGCGCTGGGGCGTCCCAATCCGCTTAACCGGCGTTTGATCGAGCGGCATTTGAATTATTCCCCCGGTCTGCCGTTGGTGGTCTTCCCGGATCTCGACGAACGGGAACTGGCGATCGCGCTGGAAAGTTCCCGGCAGCTGCGCGGCGTCGATGTCGAATCCGGCGCGACGCGCAGTTATCCGCTGGGGAGTTTTGCGCCGCATCTGATCGGATTCACTCGTCTGGAAAGCCCGCGTGAGGCGGCGGATCGCCACGGCTTTTTCTACTATATCCCGGATGCGGTGGGCCGCAGCGGCGTCGAGTCAAGCTGCGACAACGCTCCCGAGCCGGGGATCCCCGGATTGCGCGGGGTGGCGGGGTACAAGCTGAATCAGGTGGATCATTTGGGCTACATCCGCCGGAGCATGGTGGAAAATCTGGCGCCTGAACACGGCAACAACGTCGTATTGACCATCGACAGCCGTGCCCAGCGCATCGGCGAACGGCTGCTCGGCGACCGGCGCGGCGCGCTGGTGCTTTTGGATGCCGACACCGGCGACATCCTGGCGGCGGCGACGGCCCCGCGCTTCGATTTGAGCCGCTTTTCCCCGGTGTTGAGCCGGAATTACTTTCAGGCTTTGCACGACGATCCGGCGCATCCGCTGATGAACCGGGCGTTTCAGGGATGTTACACTCCGGGGTCGATCCTGAAGCCGCTGATCGCGATGGCGCTCATCGCCTCGGGCGTGGATCCGGCGGAGCAGGTGGACTGCACCGGACGCACTCAAGTGGGCGATGCGTCGATCCGCTGCGCGGCATGGCGGCGCGGCGGTCACGGGATGACCGATCTGCGCCACGGGTTGGCGTGGTCGTGCAACTGTTACTTCAACACGATGGGAATGCGCGTCGGCGAAGCGGCGCTGTTCCGGGCGCTGCGTTCGGCGGGGATCGGCCACGCCACCGGCGTCGAATTGAGCGAAAACGTCGGAGTCATGCCGTCGCACGAGATGAAGTACAAACTTTACGGGTACCGTTGGAACCGCTACGATACCGCGCTCTTGTCGATGGGGCAGGGGGTGGTGACGGTCACTCCGCTGCAGGCGGCGGTCTTCACCGCGGCGCTCGCCAACGGCGGCACTTTGTGGAAGACGCATCTGATCCGGCGGCTGACCGATCAGCAGGGGCGCACGTTATGGGAACGCAAAGTCGAAAGCGCCGGGCAGCTGCTGCTGACGGGGGAGCAGCTGGAGCCGATCCGGCGCGGGATGTTCGATGTGGTCAACGGCGATTCCGGATCGGGGCGCAACGCCCGGGTCGCGGGATTGGAGATCTGCGGCAAGACCGGTTCGGCGGAGGTCGGTCCGCGCACGGATCGCCGCCTGATCGTGTGGTTCGTCGCCTTCACGACCTATGCCGAGCGCAAATACGCGCTGGCGGTGATGATCGAGGACGGCGCTTCCGGCGGCGGCGACTGCGCTCCGCTGGCGGCGGAATTTCTGCGCGAGTATCTGCACCCCGTGCCGCTGGTCGCTCCGGAGCCGCCGCCGGAAACAAGGTGAGTTTCAGTTCACCAGTTCGTTCTGCATCGCGACCAGTTTATCCGCTCCGTAAAGTTTGCGGAGTTTCGGCTTTTCGATCTTGCCGGTCGGATTGCGCGGCACCTCGGCGAAGATGATCTTGCGCGGGCGCTGATAGCGCGGCAGATCCATGCAGAAGTCGTTGACTTGCTGTTCTGTAAGCGTATGGTCCGGCTTCACTTCGATGACGGCGGCG
>CACZPY010000197.1 GCA_902783135.1 uncultured bacterium | reverse complement strand
GGTACCGAAAGGCCGCGGAGCAGGGGGATGCTGTCGGGCAATACAATCTCGGAGGGCACTACCTCAGTGGTGAAGGCGTGGAACAGGATCGTGCCGAAGGGGTGAAGTGGTACCGCAAGGCGGCTGCGCAGGGATATGTCAAGGCTATGACCAACCTCGGCAACTGCTGCCGCGACGGCCATGGTACGGCCAAAGATCCGGCGGAAGCGTTGAAATGGTATCGGAAGGCGGCGGAATGCGGGGATGCCGAAGCCCAGTACAGCCTCGGCAACTGTTATTGCGAGGGCATCGGTACGGCGAAGAATATGGCCGAGGCGGCGAAGTGGTGGCGCAAGGCGGCGGAACAGGGGCACGCCTTTGCCCAATTCAATTTCGGCGCGTGTCATTTCCTCGGTGACGGCGGGATGAAGAAGGATCTCTCCGAAGCCTTGAAATGGTGGCGCAAGGCGGCGGAGGGCGGAGATGCCAAGGCCCAGTACAATCTGGGCCGGCTTTATTACAACGGCGAAGGCGTGGCGAAGGACCGGACCGAGGCTTTGAAATGGTTCCGTCGGGCCGCTCAAGGCGGGGATCCGGATGCGCGGGCGATGTGCCGGAAACTGAAGGTGAAATGGGAGTGAGGTTTCGTGCGCAACTGCCTGCAAAGACCAATTTTGCGATAGTGTATTGCCCGCAGACTGTGTGGCGACCCGGCGGGCCGAACGTCGGCCTCGACTCTACGCGGCAACTGTCGCTTCGCTCTCGAGTTGCCGCGGTTCGCAAACAAATGCGAAAGACGAGTACACCGCAAACCATTGCCTGCGGTCCGCGGCAGCTTTCGCCGCCGGGGAAGTATTCTTAGTATTCACAGTATTCATAGTATTCATAGTCGGCGGCGGCGGCGCGCCCACGGGGGCGAATTTTTTTGAAAATTCTCCCCTTCGGGGGCTTTCCCGGGCCTTGAAAAATGGTGTTGCCGGGTCTATATTATTCAAACACCAAGAGGGCAACATGAAAATCGGATTTGACAGCGAAAAATATTTGAAGGAACAGTCCGAGGCGATCCTCGCCCGGGCCGGAAGGTTCGACGGAAAACTCTATCTCGAATTCGGCGGAAAACTCATCTGCGATTACCACGCCGCCCGGGTCCTCCCCGGATTCGACCCCGACGCCAAGATCAAACTGCTCCAGCGCCTGCGGGACAAGGTGGACATCATCATCTGCATCCACGCCGGAGCCATCGAAGAAAAGAAGATGCGCGCCGACTTCGGCCTTTCCTACGAGGCCGACACCATGCGCACCATCGACGACCTGCGGGAATGGGGCCTCGAAGTCCGGGCCGTGGTGGTCACCCGCTACTGCAACCAGCCCGGAGTGCGCTTCTTCCTGAACCGCCTGACCCGGCAGGGCATCCGCGTCTATCTCCACCGCCCCATCGAAGGCTACCCCACCGACGTGGACGCCATCGTCAGCGAAAACGGCTACGGGGCCAACGAATATGTGGAAACTTCCCGCCCCATCGTGGCGGTCATCGGCCCCGGACCCAATTCGGGCAAGATGGGCACCTGTCTGTCGCAGGTCTACCACGAGTTCCAGCGCGGGGTGCGCGCCGGGTACGCGAAGTTCGAGACCTTCCCGGTCTGGAACCTGCCGCTCAAGCACCCCGTCAACCTCGCCTACGAAGCCGCCACCGCCGATCTCGGCGACGTCAACATGGTCGATCCCTTCCATCTGGAGGCCCGCAAGGAGGTGGCGATCAATTACAACCGCGACGTCGAGATCTTCCCGGTGGTGCGCCGCATCTGCGCCCGGATCATGCCGCCGGAACAGCTCTACGTCTCCCCGACCGACATGGGAGTCAACCGCGTGGGCTTCGCCATCACCGACGACGACGCGGTGCGCGAAGCGGCGACGCAGGAGATCATCCGCCGCTACTTCAAGGAACTGTGCAACCACGCGCAGGGCATCAGCGAAAAAGCCGTGCCCGACCGCGTGAAGCTCCTGATGGACGAACTCGGCGTGAACGAACTCGACCGCAAGGTCGTCGCCCCCGCCCGTCAGGCGGCGCAGGAGGCGGAAAAATCCCCCGGCAAGGGCAACGACGGCGTCTTCTGCGGCGCGGCGCTGGAACTGCACGACGGCACGATCGTCATCGGGCGCAACTCGCCGTTGCTCCACGCCGCGAGTTCGTGCATCATCAACGCGATCAAGCACCTCGCCGGACTGCCCGACGACCTCAAACTGCTGTCACCGCAGGTGATCGATTCGCTGTCGCGCCTCAAGCACGACGTCTTCAAAAACCGCCAGATCAGTCTGGGACTGACCGAAACGCTGACCGCGTTGAGCGTCAGCAGCCCCAGCAACCCCGCCGCCGACCTCGCGCTGCAGAAACTCGGCGAACTGGCCGGCTGCGAGATGCACCTGAGCCACATGCCCGGCGGCAGCGACGAGATCGGTCTGCGGCGGCTCGGCATCAACGTCACCAGCGAACCCGTGTTCGCCAACCGCAACCTCTTCATGGAGTGAATATGCCGAAGCGCAAGTTTTCCCCGCTTCCGTCGATCTGCCGCAAATACAAGGTCGCCACCGCCTTCGACTGGTTCAACACCGCGCGGCCGAAGATCATCAAAATGCTCGCGGAAAACGAATACGGCTTCATCCCGCCGCGTCCGGCGGCGATGACGGTCGAACTCCTCCGCGAACGGCACGGTCTCGTCGACGGCACCGCAAGACGGCGGGAGTTCCGGCTGACGCTCGCCAATGCGGGCAGGACCCACTCGATCGACGTGCTCGTCTACTCGCCCGAAGATACGGGAAAACCGCTGCTCGCCGCCGTCGCCGCGCTGAACTTTCAGGGCAACGCCGGAGCCGCCGAGGAAGACGACGTATTGCCGCTCGACGCGCCGCACCACACCCAGCCCGGCAGATGGCCGATCAAGCAACTCATGAAAGCGGGCTTTCTGCTCGCCACCGCCGCCCGCAACGACTTCTACTTCGACGACAACGCGCCCGAGTCGCGCCGGAACAGCGTGTTCCGGCTCTTCGGAGAGATCGACGGAAACGACCGCCATTACACCGCGCTTTCCGCGTGGGCGTTCGGCTACCGGACGCTCTGCGATCTTCTGCTGACGCTGCCCGAAGTCGATCCCGGAAAGGTCTGGTTCCACGGACACTCCCGCCTCGGCAAGACGGCGCTGTGGGCGGCGGCGAACGATCCGCGCGCCGCCGGGGTCGTCAGCAACTGCTCGGGGTGCGGCGGCGCCGCCATCTCGCGCGACAAGGAAGGCGAAACGCTGCGCAAGATCATCACCCGTTTCCCGTTCTGGTTCGTGCCGGAGTTCGACCGCTACATGGACAACGAAAAGGCGATGCCCTGGGATCAGCACTTTCTGGTGTCGCTCTGCGCCCCGCGCCCGGTGCTGGTGGCGAGCGCGAGCGAAGACCTGTGGGCGGATCCGGAAAACGAATTCCGCGCCGCCGCGGCGGCGGGCGAAGTCTACCGCCTCTTCGGGATACCCGGCATCGAGGAACGGACCGCGTTCCCGCCCGTCAACACCCCGGTCCTGCGGCGCGGCGTCGGCTACTACGTCCGCTCCGGCATCCACGACGTGACCCCCTACGACTGGCGACAGGTCGCCAAGTTCATCCGCCTCAACCGCTGAAACACCCGGCAAGCCTCCGTCGCGCGAATAAGCGCGGTGGAGATTTTTTAAACCACGAAAAAGTTTTTTGTGGCGCTGGCGCGGATGCAAGCCGCCGTCGCAGGAATAAGCGCCCCGAACGGACATGAACGGACATGAACGGACATGAACGGACATGAACGGACTGGGGTGGCTGGAAACCGCGTACCGATGTGAGTGGTGAGATACCGCAAACTTCGGTCTTATTCACACCCGCTCGTGGCGAGGCGGTTGCCGCCGAGCGCGCAGCCCGCATGGGAGCGATCTTGCGCCGTGAGTCGAAAACGGCGCAAAAACGCCCGAAGGACTCGGGCGTTGAGCGACCGGAGGGCGAGCATTGGCGCCGCGAGCGAGTCCGGGGCTCCGCCCCGG
>CACZPY010000196.1 GCA_902783135.1 uncultured bacterium | reverse complement strand
GCTCCCGATGGAGGTCTGATAGCTCTGCAGCATCGGCAGCTCCTGGTGTTCGGGGACTAAGAGCACATGGTGGAACACCTTGAGGAACTCCCGGCACCACCGGATGCCGTCCTGCTCGGGGAGGCATACCGCGATGTAGGATATGTGCTGTTCCGCGGCCACACGGGCGTGATCTTCGAGGCGGCCCAGGATCTTCGGTCCCCCCGCTTCGTCGTCGAGGAACCCGGCGACTTCGATGTTCCAGACCGGTGAGGTCTTCATCTCGGCGGCGAGAGCGAACCCGGTCTTGTTCGCTCCGGCGATCAGTATCCGCTTGCGGACGATGCCGAGGCGTTTGCAGATCCAGGGGAAGATCACCGCCCGGATCGGCGGCAGCAGCAGCATGGTGAGCAGCATGCTCGCCGTGAGTGCGAGACGGCTGAAGCGCACCATGGTGTGGGTCACCGCCAGATAGGCGAAAAGCACCATATACGAGAAAAACACGCTGATGGTCAGACGTTTGAGCTTTTCGACCATGTTGACGCCGACCCCGGGATAAAAGATGCTGCCGCCGTAAAGTTTGGCGAAAACATTGATCAGCACCGCCACGAACGGCACGGGGATCAGTTTCAACGCGACGATCATCGTGTACTTGGCGCCGCATAGGTAGTAGACGTACAGCGAGGCGCACAGGATGGAGTAGACCGTGATCGCATCGACGATCATCAGCAGGATATAGTAGATGCGGTCGGATCGTCCGCGGCGGTGCGGCAGGCTTTTCATTTGACGACTTCCCAAATTTGGATATGGCCGCGGCGGCTGGGGATCGGTTTGCCGAATCTGCGTATCCGGCGTTTGAATCGAAATTGCTTTCTGATCGATCTTTCCGAGGCGCAGGCGATGATGAAATCGGCCTCGTTGGGCGTCTTGGCACTCGAAAGACCGGCCAGATAGGGCCCCAGCGCGTAGTAACTGACCAGATATGAAAATACGGTCGGGGCGACGTTGCTCTTGTAGTACGAAACATCCATTTTCGGCGTGAAGCGGCGGAGTTTTTGACCGGCAAACCTCCGCTTCAGCTGTTGGATCGTCTGCCAGTCCTTCACTTCCTTTTCACGGTAGTGGTTGAGCACTTCGGTGCGGTAGGATAGGTAGACGCTCAACAGGACGGCGAACGTCACCGCCACCGTCGCGATGACGCGGGGGAAGGGGATGCGCGTGAATTTGAGCACTTCCCACAAGCCGGCGATGCCGATCGCGCTCCACGGCAGCATCAGCGGCGCCGTCGGCAGCAGATAGCGCGAAGCCAGGAAATAGCAGTGGTCGTGGAAGATTATCTGCCCGATCATGAGCCCGTTGAAGATGAAGAACAAGGCGGCGACCCACCTCCGCGCGGGTGTCCATTCGCGCAGCCACAGCATGATGAGTATGCCGAAGAGCGCGGGCGGGTAGAAGACGGGTGCGCATCCGTTGTGGATGCCGCGGAAGAATTTGACCAGACCGCCCCTGGCGTGGGCGGGGGTGTGCGTGACGATGTGGGCGACGAGCGCGACGGCGGCGACGGCGATCAGGATCGAGAAAATCTTTTTCCGCAGCGGATTGGTCAGCATGAACACCGTGATCCTGCACGCCGCGAGGCAGATCGGAAAGGTCGGCAATACCGCGTAGAGGTAGAAGCGCGGCAGCGTCGGATCGGCGTGGAAAGTCTGCTGAAACAGCGTCACGAAGCGCCCGCTGGGTACGGCGTAGCCGCAGACCGCGAGGTTGGCCAATATCTCCGCCGAGGCCCCCGCCACGGCGCAGAGCAGACAGAGCGCGGTGCGCCGGAGCCAACGGTTTTCGAGACCGTCCAGAACTCCGCACAGGAATATCACGGTCGCCGCGATGAAGAGCATTTCGCCCCTCACGCAGATGCTCAGCCCGCATGCCAGCCCCAGTTTGACGTAGTGGCGGTACTCCTTGCGTTCGAGGAAGACCAGCAGAAACTCCCGGCTCATCCACAGCAGGAAGAAGCTCTTGAGCATGTCGCGCACTCCGGACACGACCATTTCGTCGATGATGTGGAAACAGAAGAAATAGAGCAGGACCGCCCCGACTGCGGTCTTGCGGCTGAACACGGTTTTGGTGAGGCTGTAGAGCGGGAGAGCCCCCAGGATGAAGAAGATCAGCGAGGTGATCTTGCACGCCATGAACCCGGAAACTCCGGTCAGCAGACTGATGACGCCGGCGCAGAGCGGCAGCAACATCTGACAGCGGGGGTGGAAAGCGTACCGGAAGTCTCCGCGGGCGAAGGCCTCCGCCATCGGCGCGTAACGGAACGCCACGTCGCGCTGCGGCCACTCGTTCCAGATCAAGAGCGGCGTATAAACGATCACCGCGGCGACGAGGAACGACCACAGGAACTTCCTGTCGCTGAAGTTGAAGATATC
>CACZPY010000195.1 GCA_902783135.1 uncultured bacterium | reverse complement strand
GGCACCAGCGTCTACATCACGCAGGATATGGGCACTACCGTAAAAAAACACGAAGATTACTCCCCCGACACCATGATCTGGGTCGTCGGGGACGAGCAGAATCTGCACTTCCAGATGCTTTTCGAGATCCTGAAACGCCTCGGTTACGAGTGGGCGAAAGATCTTTATCACCTCTCCTACGGCATGGTGAATCTGCCGAACGGCAGGATGAAGAGCCGCGAGGGGACGGTGGTGGACGCGGACGACCTTTTCGACGAGATGAACCGCCTCGCCAGCGAAGCCTGTCGGGAACGCGGCGGCGAATCATTGAGCGAAGAAGAACTGCACCGGCGCGGCGAGGAGATCGGTATCGGCGCGCTGAAATTCATGCTGCTCAAATTCAATCCGCGAACGACCATGATCTTCGATCCGGCGGCATCGCTGCGCTTCGAAGGCGATACCGGACCGTACGTGCAATACGTAGCGGCGCGGGTGAGTTCCATCGCGCGCAAGGCCGCCGAGCGCGGGATGCGGGCGGAAAGCGGCAAATGCGAATGGTCGCTGCTCGATACCCCGCCGGAAAAAGAGTTGGCGGTGAAATTGTACTTCTATCCCGAAATATTGCGCGGCGCCGCCGTCAAGCGCGATTGCTCGGGCATCGCCGATTATCTGCTGGATCTCGCCAAATCCTTCAACCGCTTCTATCGCGACTGCCCGATCCTCGGCTGTGACGACGCCCGCATCGCGGAGGCGCGGCTGGCGCTGGCATTGGCGGTGCGGACGGTGATCGCCGATGCGCTTAAGACCCTTACCATTGCCGCGCCGGAGGCGATGTGAAGATGCCGGAACGTCCGAAAATACTGATCGCCGACGACGAGTACAATACCCGGGAAGCGTTGGCGAATTACCTGAAGCGGCGCTATGACGTCTCCACCGCCGCGGACGGGGGAGAGGCCATCGAACTGTTGAAAAAACAGGACTTCGATCTGGTGCTGACCGACCTGCGGATGCCGGAGGCCGACGGAATGAGCGTGCTCGGCGCGGCGCGCAGCAAGGCGAATCAGCCGGTGTGCATTCTGCTGACCGCCTTCGGTTCGATCAGCGAAGCGGTCCAGGCAGTGAAACACGGGGCGTTCGACTTCCTTGCCAAACCGATCAAACTCGATCTGCTGGAAAAAAAGATCGCCGCCGCGCTCTCCGCCAAACAGCCGCAGCAGACGGCGACTGCGGAGAAGGAGACGCCCCGGAAACCGCAGGTGTCGAAATCGTCCGCCGACCACTCTCCGCTGCTCCCCGACGATCCGCGCGACCCGATGAGCCGGGTGCTCGCCACCGCCGCCAAAGCCGCACCCAGCCGGACCACCGTGCTGCTGACCGGCGAAAGCGGTTCCGGGAAAGAGGTCGTCGCCCGCTTCATCCACGACCGCAGCGGCCGCACCGGTCTTTTCGTGCCGGTGCACTGCGCAGCGCTGACCCCGACACTGCTGGAAAGCGAACTTTTCGGCCATGAAAAGGATGCCTACACCGGAGCCACCCAGCAGCGCCGCGGCCGCTTCGAGCTGGCGGACGGCGGCACGCTGTTCCTCGACGAGATCGGCGAGATCTCGCCGGAAACCCAGATCAAACTGCTCCGCGTGCTGGAAAGCCGCTCCTTCGAGCGCGTCGGCGGCACCGAGACCATCACGGTCGATGTGCGGGTAGTCGCCGCCACCAACCGCGACCTGAAAAAAATGGTCGCCGAGCACACTTTCCGCGAGGATCTGTACTACCGCCTCGCGGTGGTCACGCTGGAACTGCCGCCGCTGCGCGAGCGTCCGATGGAAATACCGCTGCTCGCGGAAAAGTTCGTGCGGGAATTCGCCGCGGAAAACCAGCGCGGAGAATTGAAGATCGCCCCGGAACTGATGAAGAAACTGGAAAGCCATCCGTGGTACGGAAATATCCGGGAACTGCGCAACTGTCTGGAAAGCATGGTGGTATTATCCTCCGGCGACACCCTGACCGCGGACGATCTGCCGCCGCAGTTCCGGGATCGTCCCGCAGCCGTGACAACTCCGGAGCCGGATCCCGGTTCCGGTACGATAGAATCCAACGAACGCGAGCTGATCGCCCGGGCACTCGAACACTGCAACGGCAACATCACCCGCGCCGCGCAGGAACTGGGGATCAGCCGCCGCACGCTGCACCGCAGATTGGCGCAGATGAAAAAATGACCCCGTTCCGGGCGCGTCCCGATCATTGACCATCAACCTCCCCCCTTGCCTTTTTCATGAATATACATCAGAATATCCTCAACGCCTACAAGGTGTTGGACGGCGAAACGCTGACCCGTTTGGAGGCGCTGCAGATCGCGAAAAACGTCCACGGCGCCGATCTGTTGGACCTCGTCTCGCTCGCCAACAAGGTGCGCTCCAAATTCGCGCCGGAGTTCGGAGCATGTTCGATCATCAACGCCAAATCCGGACGCTGTTCCCAGAACTGCCGCTTCTGCGCCCAGAGCGCCCACTACGACACCGGGATCGAAACCTACGAACTGCTCCCGCCGGAAAAAGTGCTCGCCAATGCGCGTGAAGTCCTCGCCACGGGGATCACCACCTACGGATACGTCACCAGCGGCTGCGGATACCTCGAACCGGATGCGGAGTTCCGGCAGATACTCGACACCGTCGATCTGCTGCGCCGGGAACTGCCGGAAATGAAAATCTGCATAGCGCTCGGCATCCTGTCGCGCGAATGTGCCAAGCTCCTCGCCGAACATGGCGTATGGCGCTACAACATGAACCTCCAGACCAACCCCGCGCGCTACGCGGAGCTGATCGCCGACACCCATTCCATCGACGACAAGATCCGGACGATCCGCTATCTGCAGGAGTTCGGCGTCACCAACTGCACCGGCGGCATCCTCGGGCTCGGCGAGAACTGGGAGGACCGCGTGGCGCTCGCCTGCGCGGTGCGCGAACTCGATGTGGAGGGCATAACTTTGAATGTGCTGCTGCCGGTTCCGGGGACCCCGGTCGCCGGAGTTCCGCCGCTTTCCCCGGCGGACGCCGCCAAATCCTTTGCGCTGTTCCGGCTGATCAACCCGCGCAAGATGATAAAGTTCTGCGCCGGGCGCGAAACGACGATGAAGGACTTTCAGGCGCTGCTGATGCTCTCGGGACCCAGCGCGCTGATGACGGGCGGCTACCTGACCACCCGCGGCAGGCAGGTCGCCGACGACCTGAAACTCATCGACGAATTGGCGGCATTCTGATGGGCGTAACAATACTGGTCAGCGGCATCGACAGTTTCGCATTTCCCGCGCCGACCTCCATTCCGAATGCGATCATATGATTTTTTTGACATTTATGGCAAAATATCAATTTCCACTTGCATTCGGGTCGATGCGTCGCTAAATTAAAACCGTTGTTCAACATCGGACGGTCTTCGCGCGGGGAGCGAAGCCGGAGTCGCGTAAACAAGCGGGGATTTTTCATCATGAGTCTGTTGGATTGGCTGATCGTTCTGGTTCCGGTGGCGTTCATTTTGTACATGGGGTACTTTTCCCGCCGCTACGTCCGGGGCGTCGCCGACTTCCTTTCCGCCGGGCGGCTCTGCGGCAGATATCTGATCTGCGTCGCCGACATGACCAACGCGCTCTCGATCATGGGTCTGGTGGCGTATGTCGAAGTTCACTACCGCACCGGTTTCTCGCTCGCCTTCTGGAACAAGCTGACCATCCCGATCACCATTTTCATGGGACTCACGGGATACTGCTTCTACCGCTTCCGCGAGACCAAGGCGATGAGCCTCGGACAATTCCTCGAAATGCGCTACAACCGCCCGTTCCGCATCTTCGCCGCCGCGCTGCGGTCGCTCTCGGAGATGCTGACCAACATGATCATGCCCGCCATCGGCGCGAGGTTCTTCATCTACTTCCTCGGTCTGCCGACCACCGTCAGCATCTTCGGACACGACGTGCCGACCTTCATGCTGCTGACGTTCCTGATCCTCACCATCGCCATATCCATCATCTGCATGGGCGGCACGCTCGCGCTGGTGATCACCGACTCGATACAGGGGATGTTCTGCTACCCGCTGCTGGTGCTCTTCGCGGTGTTCGTGCTCTGCAAGTTCTCGTGGACGCAGGAGATCGTGCCCGTGATGCAGGATCGCGTCGTCGGAGAAAACTTCCTCAACCCCAATGACATCCATCACATGCGCGACTTCAACTTGTTCCACACTTTCGTGCTGCTCTTCACGTTGGTGCTGAACCGCGCCATCTGGATCGGCGCCGGCAACAGCACCGCCGCCAAGACCGCCCACGAGCAGAAGATGGCAAGTCTGCTCGGTCAATGGCGCGGAGCCTTGAGCAACGTCTTCTACATCCTGATCGCCGTCACCATCATCGTCGTCCTGAACCACCGCAACTACGCCGCCGACGCCAAGGTCATCCGCGACGATATCGCCGCCAGCGTCGCCGAAGACGTGATCGCGGATCCCGCCATGCGCGCCAGAATCATCGCCGCCGCCCGGGCGATACCGGAGCAGCGCCATGTGATCGGCGTGGACAAACCTTTGAGCGACAAGGAAAATCTCGACACGCCTTACCTCGACGCGGCGCGGCAGGCGCTGCCCCGGAACGCCGAGGGCAACGCCGTATACAAACAGTTCCGAACGCTTTTCAAGCAGATGATGATGGCGATGACCATGCGCCATCTGCTGCCGCACGGCATGCTGGGGCTCTTCTGCCTGCTGCTGATACTCGCGATGATCTCCACCGACGACACGCGCATCTACAGCGCCGCGCTGACCATTTCGCAGGATGTGATCCTGCCCGTCATAAAGGTGGAGCTGACCCCGAAACAGCACCTGTGGATGATCCGCTGCGTCGCCATCCTCGTCGGCGTCTTCTTCTTCTTCGGCAGTTTTCTCATGGCGCAACTCGAATACATAAATCTGTACATCAGCATCATGGTCAGCATCTGGGCGGGCGGCGCCGGTCCGGTGATGGTCTTCGGGTTGTACAGCCGCTTCGGCACCACCGCCGGCGCTTTCGCCTCGCTCTTTTCCGGCATGTTCATCGGCGGCGGCGGCATGCTGATCAAGCGGAACTGGGCGGATCACGTCTATCCGTGGCTCGCCCGGATGAACTGGGCGGAACCGTTGGGCAATTTCCTCGAACGGGTGTCGCGCCCCTTCAATCCCATCATCAAGTGGAACATGACGCCGGTGGATTTCCCGATCAACTCCTACGAGATCACTTTCATTGCCATCTGCGTCTCGATCACGTTGTATATCGTGGTCTCCAAACTGACCTGCCGCGAACCGTTCAACCTCGAACGCATGCTCCATCGCGGCAAGTACGCCGTCGACGGCGAAGTCAAGCCCCAGATGAAGTGGACCTTGCGCAACGTCTTCGCCAAGCTCATCGGCATCACCCCCGCCTACTCGAAGGGCGACCGGGTGATCGCCTACGTGCTCTTCTTCTACAGCATCGTCTACAGCTTCATCATCATGTTCGTTTCCGTGGTGATATGGAACGCCGTTTCGCCGTGGCCGCTCAACTGGTGGAGCAACTACTTCTTCGTCTCGCTGCTGCTGGTGCCCTGCATCGTCGCGGCGATCACGGCGGTGTGGTTCGGCATCGGCGGATTCGTGAATCTGCTGCAGCTCTTCCGCGACCTCAAGACCAGGATCGTGAACCCCCTCGACAACGGGCGCGTCGAAGGCAACATGTCGCTTGCCGACAAGGCCCAGTTGGAGGCGGCGGACAAAAAGTAGCCATTCACCCCGCTCCCCTCCCCCGTTCCGGATTTTCCGGGACGGGGATTTTTTTGCCCGGATAACATGTCCGCGCCCTTGCAATCTCCGCCCGGTGGTGGTAGATTAACATAATATCGCGTTTCATTGCCAAAAGGTAATATTGAATACGGTCAATTGACGATATAACATACAGGGAAAGGGAAAGTTGTCATGAGTTTGTTGGATTGGCTGATCATGCTGGTTCCGGTCGCCTTCGTGCTGGGCATGGGATTTTATTCCCGCAGGTACATTCGCGGCGTCGCGGACTTCCTCTCCGCCGGGCGGCTCTGCGGCCGATACGTGATCAGCGTCGCCGACATGGCGAACGCGCTGTCGATCATCGGGCTCATCGGCTACATCGAATCCCACTACAAATCCGGTTTCTCGCTCGCCTTCTGGAACTACCTGACGCTGCCCGTGACCATCTTCATGGGGCTCACCGGCTTCTGCTTCTACCGCTTCCGCGAGACCAAGGCGATGAGCTTGGGGCAGTTCCTCGAAATGCGTTACAACCGCCCGTTCCGGATCATCGCCGCGTTTCTCAGGTCGATCTCCGAAATGCTCGGCAACATGATCATGCCCGCCGTCGCCGCAAGGTTCTTCATCTACTTCCTCGGACTGCCCTACTACCTCGACATCCCCGCCGTCAGCCTCGGAGCTTTCACCATCCCGGCATGGCAGGTCCCGACTTTCATGCTGCTGACGCTGCTGATCCTGACCATCGCCGTATCCATCATCTGCATGGGCGGCACGCTTTCCATCGTCATCACCGACACCATTCAGGGGATGTTCTGCTATCCGCTTTTAGTGGTGTTCGTGATCTTCGTGCTCTGCAAGTTCTCGTGGAGCCAGGAGATCGTCCCCGTGATGCAGGACCGCGTCGCGGGCGAAAACTTCCTCAATCCTTACGATGTCGAAAACATGCGCGACTTCAACCCCTTCCAGGTCGCCGTCGGCATCATCATGCTGATCGTCAACCGAGCGGTGTGGATCGGCGCCGGCAACACCTCCGCCGCCAAGACCGCCCACGAGCAGAAGATGGCGAATCTGCTCGGTCAGTGGCGCGGCGCCTTGAGCACCATGTTCTATCTGCTCATCGCCATCACGATCATCATGCTCTTGAACCACAAGAACTTCGCCGCCGAGGGCAAGGCGGTGCGCGACACGTTGACCCAGCAGGTCGTGACCGACATAGTGCGCGACGATCCCGCATTGCGCAACGACATCATCGCCTCCGCCAAGGCGATCCCGCCGCAATACCACCGGATCGGCATCGATCCGCCGCTCAGTCAAAAGAAAAACCTTGACACGCCGTACTTGGATATGGTCCACCGGAAACTCATCACCGGTAAGAAAGCCGCCGTCACCCGCGAAGCCGCCAAGGACCAACGCGCCCCGAGCGCCGAGGCGCTGCTGGATGCGGAAGCTCAGGGCAACGCGCTCTTCCAGCAGTTCCGCACCCTCTTCCACCAGATGATGATGGCGATCACCATGCGCAAACTGCTGCCCAAAGGTATGCTCGGCATGTTCTGTCTGCTGCTCATCATGGCGATGATCTCCACCGACGACTCCCGGATGTACTCGGCCGCCTTGACCATCGCGCAGGACGTGATCCTGCCCCTTACCCCGAAGAGCCTCACGCCGGAACAGCATCTGTGGATGATCCGCGGCGTCGCGATCTTCGTCGGCGTCTTCTTCTTCTTCGGCAGTTTCTTCATGTCGCAGCTCGACTACATCAGTCTGTACATCAGTCTGATGATCATGATGTGGACGGGCGGCGCGGGGGCGATCATGACCTTCGGGCTGTACAGCCGCTTCGGCACCACCGCCGGCGCCTTCACCTCGATGTTCACGAGCATCATCCTCGGTTCGTTCGGGATCTTCCTAAACCGCAACTGGGCGGACCGGGTCTACCCGTTCCTCAAGGCGCACAACTGGGTCGAGCCGGCCGGCCATTTCCTCGAAACCGTCGCCCGGCCCTTCAATCCGTGGGTGGTGTGGGAGATGAACCCCGTCAAGTGCCCGATCAACACTTGGGAGATGATCTTCCTCATCATGTGCTGCACGGTCATCCTCTACGTGCTGGTGTCGTTGAGCCAGACGCTGAAGTTCAGTTTCAAGCCCTTCGGCATCCACTGGCGGGAAGACAAACTCTTCAACCTCGAACGTATGCTCCACCGCGGCAAATACTCGCTCGACGGCGAAGCCAAGACCCGGATGAAGTGGTCGTTCCGCACGGTCTTTTCCAAGATCGTCGGCATCACCCCGGAATACACCCGCGGCGACCGGGCGATCGCGTGGGGACTTTTCTGCTACAGCATCGTCTACCAGTTCGGGATCATGTTCCTGATGGTCTTCATCTGGAACAGTTTTTCGCGGTGGCCGCTCAAATGGTGGAGCAACTACTTCTTCATCGAACTGCTCGTGGTGCCGGTGCTGGTGGCGAGTTTCTCCACCGTGTGGTTCACCATCGGCGGTCTGGTCGATCTGGTGCGGCTCTTCCGCGACCTCAAGACCCGGATCGTGAATCCGCTCGACGACGGCCGCGTCGAAGGCAGCATGTCGCTCGCCGACAAGGCCCAGCTGGAGGCGATCGACAAAAAGAAATAGACCGCGTTTTTCCGGTTCTCCATCCCGGCGCATCGGCGGATGCTCCGGGATTTTTTTCGCCGCATTTTGGTCTATTATCCACACTTTCCAACGGCGGAGCGAACGAGTTGCCGGATTTGACGCCGTTCGGATTGATGTGACGCGTTTTTTTCGTCGAAAAACGCATTTTAGCTTTTTATCCACATGATTTCCGCAAAAACCACACAAAAAAATATTTGATTTTATACGCCGACGGGATAATTTATTATTGTTGACAAAAATCCGGCGTCGCCGGAAGCAAAAAATACAACCCCATACCAAATGGAGAAAGGGCAAGATATGAAACCGCAAATGGTGAAGTTCGGCAAGGCGGAACTGATGGAGTGCATCGACGTCTTCAACGTCTCCAAAGAGACGCAGGCGAAGATTCTCGAACTGCTCGAGCAGGAAGATCCGGAACCCAACGCCGGCGTGTTCTTCCGTTACTACAACGAGCGCAGCAAAGTCGTCGAATTCGAGAAGCAGTTCGCCGAGAAGATGGGCGTGCCCTACGTGCTCGCCGTCAACTCCGGCACCAGCGCGCTGATCGCCGCCATGGTCGCCGCGGGCGTCGGGCCCGGCGATGAAGTCATCGTCCCCGCCTACACCTTCTTCGCCTCGGTCTCCGCGATCGTCGTCGCCAAGGCGCTGCCGATCATCGTCGACATCGACGAAACGCTGACCATCTCTCCGGAAGCCATCGAAAAGGCGATCACGCCGCGCACCAAGGCGATCGTCTGCGTCCACATGATCGGTCTGCCCTGCAACATGGAAAAGATCACCGCGATCGCCAAGAAGCACAATCTGGCCGTCATCGAAGACACCGCGCAGGCTTGCGGCGGCAAGTTCCACGGCAAGTACCTCGGCACCTGGGGCGACTTCGGATGCATCAGCCTCGACGCCTACAAGGTCATCGCCTGCGGCGAAGGCGGCGTCGTGATGTGCAAGGATGAATTCAGCTACACCCGCGCCCAGAGCTGGCACGACACCGCCGCCTGCTGGCGTCCGAAGCGTTACGCCCGCGAGCGTCAGGAAGGCGAACTCTTCTGCGGCGAGAACTACCGCATGAGCGAACTGGAAGGCGCGGTCGCGCTGGCGCAGCTCCGCAAACTCGACTGGATCAACGACACCTGCCGCAAGAACTGGAAGCGTCTCCGCGAGAGCATCAATCTGCCGAAGGGCGTCAAGTGGGTCGAGACCAACGACAATGAGGGCGTCTGCGGCTACTCGCTGCCGCTGATGTTCGAGGATCAGGAGTACGCCGTCCGCGTCCAGACCGCCAAGTTCGGCATCGGCGGCAACGCGCTCAACGAAACGCAGGGCGTCCGCAACTGGCACATGGCGTGGTACTGGGAACACATCCTTGAACAGAAGGCCGCGACCAAGGACGGCTGCCCCTTCACCTGCCCGCACAACAAGGACATCAAGCTCAACTACACCGTCGATTCGTGGCCCGAGACCAAGCGGATCATCGGTCACATGGGAACCATCGGCGTCGGACCGTTCCTGACCGAAGAGCAGATCAAGACCAAGATCGAAAAGATCAACAACGGCTTCAAGACGGTGTAATACACGCCCGAAACACGGCATCCGGCGGAATATATCGCCGGGTGCCGTATTTTTAACCAACGAGAGGACAGAACATCATGCCCAAAGTTGCAGCTTTCTTCGATCTCTTCTTCAAGGGTGAACCCCTCGAGCGTCAGGCGGAACTCATGGCGGAGTGCGGATACAAGTACGCCGAAACCTGGAAGGGCGAGAACCTCGACGAACTCAAGGCGATGACTTCCCGCGACGTGAAGCTCGTCAGCGTGCTCGTCAACACCGTCACCGACAAGGATCATTTCCCGAACGACGTCAAGACCCGCGACGCTTTTCTGGAGCGCGTCGACAAGATAGCCGACAACGCCCTCGCGGTCGGCTGCAAACAGGCGATCGTCACCGCCGGATGCCAGCTCCCCCGCAAGAGTTATCAGGAGCAGCGCTCGGTGCTGGTCGAGACCCTCGCCAAGGCGGGTGAAATGCTCAAGTCGCGCAACTTCTCGATCAATCTGGAGACGCTCAACACCGAAGTCAATCACGCCGGTTATCTTCTGGACGACCCCAACGACACCATCGCCATCTGCAAGGAGACGGGGTGCGACAACGTGAAGATGTTGTACGACATCTATCACATGGGCATCATGACCGGCAACATCACCGACTTCCTGCGTTTCAACATCAAGCGCATCGGGCACTTCCACATGGCGGCGATCCCCGGTCGGCACGAGCCGAAGCGCGGAGAAACCAACTATCCGTTCCTCTTCGAAGAGATCGACAAGCTCGGCTACGAAGGGTATGTCGGATTGGAATACATGCCGCTGCTGCCCGGGCGCGAGTCGCTGCTCGAAACCAAGGAGTATCTGAACATCTGACGCTCCTTTCGATCGCGGTCCCCGGCGCTCGCCGGGGGCCGGGATTTCAGTAAAAACACAGGGAAATGCATCATGCCTAAATTCGCAGCTTATTTCGACCTCTTCTTCAAAGACGAACCCTACGACCTCCGCGCGAAACACTTCAGCGAGTGCGGCTACAAATACGCCGAAACGTGGCGGGGCGCCGATCTGGCGGAACTGAAACTGATGACCTCCGGCGACGTAAAGCTCATCAGCGTTCTCGTGGGCGGCGGCAAGGATTGCTCTCCGAGCAACCCGGAGAGCCGCGCCGCCTTTCTGGAACGCGTCGACCTCATCGCCGACAACGCGCTCGCCGTCGGCTGCAACCAGGCGATCGTCACCGCCGGCAACCAGTTGAACAAAAAGAGTTATCAGGAGCAGCGCTCGGTGCTGGTCGAAAGCCTCGCCATGGCGGGCGAAAAACTCAAGTCGCGCGGCTTTTCGCTCAATCTGGAGACGCTCAACACCGAAGTGGATCATCCTGGTTATCTGCTCAACGACCCCAACGACACCATCGCGATCTGCAAGGAAACGGGATGCGACAACATCAACATGCTGTATGACATCTACCATATGGGCATCATGGGCGGCAACATCACCGACTTCCTGCGTCACAACATCGAGCGAATCGGGCATTTCCATCTGGCGGCGATCCCCGGTCGGCACGAGCCGAAGCGCGGAGAGACCAACTATCCGTTCCTCCTCGAGGAGATCGACAAACTCGGTTACGAGGGATACATCGGGCTGGAATACATACCGCTGCTGCCTCACCGCGAATCGCTGCTCGAGACCAGGGAATATCTGAACTTCTGAGGTCGTCGAAACACCTGCCGACGCATCCGGAAACACTCTCCGCGACGCGCCGGCATTTTCAACTTGGAGCAGGAGGGCGATGAACTATTTTTCCACCCCGCAGGTCATCGGACGCGGAGCCTACGCCGTGCCGGATTTTCCGACTCCGGAGTCGCTGATCGCGCACTTGGACTATCTCGGCATCGACCGTTCGCTGGTCTACAGCGTCGTCGCTCAGGACTACTCGCCGGTCTGCGGCAATCAGGAACTCATAGCGGCGATCGAACCGTATCGCGACCGCCTGAAACCCGTCTTCGTCCTCACCCCCTCGGACTACTTCGAGGAAGGTACGCTCGCTTGGCTCAAGGAACAGGCGACGCGGGGGAACCGCAGTTACGCACTCCGCCTCAAAATGTCGCGCTTCCCGCTCCGGCTGATCGAACGGCTGCTGTCGGAACTTCACGAGTTTCATCCCGTGTTCTTCATCGACCGGGTGGACAACAACCTCACTTCCGCCGACTTCGAGCAGATGGGCGTACTGGCCGGACGCTACCCCAAAGCGTACTTCGTGATCTGCCGCCAGCTCTGGACCAGCCTCGCCGAAACGGTCGATCTGATGTGGCGGTACAAGAACATCGGGGTCGACACTTCGTATCTGCACATCCGCCGCAGTATCGAAATGATCGTGCGGGAGTTCGGCGCCGACCGTCTGTACTTCGGCATCGGGCACCTGTCGCAGTACGGCGCGGCGATCGGCGCCCTCGCCCACGCGGAGATCACGCCGGAACAGCGCGAAATGATCGCCCACGGCAATTTGGAAAACTTGCTCGGCATCGCCCCCGCGACCGGCAAACTCGCGCACGAGCCGGATCTCGCGGACAAACCGCTCTGGAACTCCTTCCGGCAGGGCAAACCGCTTTCCGGCGTCAAGGTGATCGACATCCACACCCACCTCGCCGGACCGAACACCCGCGGCTGGATGCTCCCCGAACCCCACCCGTCGAAGGCGATCGGCGAAATGGTGCGCGTGATGGATCGTTACGGCGTTTCGCAGTCGGTCCTGATCGCCAACCGCGCGCTTTTCAGCGACCTCGTCCGCGGCAACCGCGAGGCGGAGGAACTGGCGGGGCGCTTCCCGGGACGCTTCAAGGGCTACTTCGTCATGAATCCGTGGCACCGCGACGAAGTGGACGAAAACATCATCGACGAATTTTTCCGCCGCGACTACTTCATCGGCTTCAAACTGCTCCCCGGCTACTGGCTGGTGCGGATCGACGATCCGCGCTACACCATCGTCTACGAGTACGCGGAAAAGCACCATCTGCCGATACTGATCCACACCTGGACCAAGGAGATCGAACCCCTGGCGGAGATCGCACGGCGCTATCCGCACGCTAAGTTCATCGCCGGACACACGGGATGCAGCA
The DNA here is from genome assembly GCA_902783135.1 of uncultured bacterium. Classification (GTDB taxonomy): domain Bacteria; phylum Verrucomicrobiota; class Lentisphaeria; order Victivallales; family Victivallaceae; genus UBA1784. The sequence goes on along the minus strand of CACZPY010000195.1, from coordinate 3,171 downwards.
CCGCTGGCAGCGAACATATCATCGCCGACGCGGAAAAAGCCGACAACATCTATCTCGATTTCACCGCGTGGTTCTGTTCGACGACCAAATGGTTCGAGTTGTTCAAGCGCTTCGACAAGTCGCGCTTCCTCTTCGGGTCGGATGCGGCGCTGCACAACGAATCGTACGAGCTTGCGTGTTTCCTGTCGCAGCCGGTGCCGGATGCGGAACTTTTTCCGATCCTCGCCGAAAACTTCGAGCGGATCCTCGCCGACCGCCGCTGAACGGCGGCGCCGAGATCATTTCCCCGAGGGGTTGAAGTGGGAATCCATGTTGCGTTCCCGGTATTCTCCGGGGGTCATTCCGTATTCCTTGTGGAAGCAGCGGCTGAAGTAGCGCTGATCGGGAATGCCGACCGCCGCCGCCACCTTGCCGATCGGCATGGTCGGCTCGTCCTTCAGCAACACCGCCGCACGCGACAAACGCAGTTGTGACAGATAATCGTGCAGCGACAGTTGGTAACGTTCGCGGAACAGCCGGTTCAAATAGGGCGCCGAGAACTGGGTCATCGCGCCGAGATCGTTGATGGAAAGCTGCTTGTAGTAGTATTCGTTCAAATACTCCTTGATCTCCTGCAAAACGTTGGTGCGCTGGTTGTCGCCGTCGATCGTGAAGTTGCTGTTGCGCAGCGAACTGTCGAGGCTTTCCATCAACAGATAGTGGAAGCGGGGGTGGGACGGCGACGCTTCGGAGGCGCACCGCCACAGATTGATCGACACCGGCGATCCGATCCGCACCCGTCCCCGGCGCTTGTCGTCGCCCGACGTCACCGTCCGCACCAGACCGCCGCCGCGGTCGGAGCGGTAGTATCCGATCTCCGGGGTGTACCCGGTGTAATGGATGTCGATGCCGCGCGGCACGATGGTCAGCCACAACAGCGTGTAGGACTGATCGCGGCGGATATAGTGTTCGGTGTGCACGGTCCCCTGAAGGAAGATCCGCATCTTGTCGTCGGCGAGGCGGGTCCACACGCCGTTCACATGGAGCGCCATCTCGCCGTGGATCAGCCGGATCATCTCGACGTGGCTCCAGTGCCGCTGGGGATTATAGTACGCGTGGGTGAAGTCGGCGGGATCCAGCGGGGCCTTAAAATCCACATCGGACGGCGAAAGATAACATGCCCCGTCTTCGCAAAGCGACCGCAGTGTACGCGTGAGTTCTTCTTCCAGCATCGGCTCGTCCCCGCCAATAAAAGTTGCGATGCAAATAAATTATCACCGCGCCGGCAAAATTCAACCCCCGCGGCCTGCCGTTTCGACGTTTTTTCTTAAAATCCACAAAAAACGCCAGATCGTGCGTCGTCGATATCCGTTCCGCCCGGGGGACGGCGCGAAAATGCCCCGCAAATGGAACATATGGTGCATTATATCAACGAAATGGTCGTATTGAGCAACGTAAAGCTCGAAAACGCGCTTGTTTATGCGGATAATCGGTCTACGTTATAGCAGTCATGAAACGTTTTTCATGTCTGAAGCACAGCCACCCAAACCAATCAGGAGAAGATATCATGGCTAAGCTGGCGATCAACGGCGGGACTCCGCTCTTGGGCGAAAACGAAGCGAAGGTGACCCCGTGGCCGCCCCTCAGCGCGGCGACCGAAGCGAAACTGATCGAAGTCTACCGTTCGCGCAAATGGTCGTTCAACAGCGAAAGCGAACAATCCTTCGAGAACGCCTACAGCGCCTTCCACGACACCAAGTACGGCATTCTGATGTCCAACGGCACCGTCACGCTGGAGTGCGCGCTCGCCGCGCTCGGCGTCGGCCCCGGCGACGAAGTTATCGTTCCGGCGCTCACCTGGCCCGCGACCGCGATGGCGGTACGGTACGTCGGCGGCACCATCGTCTTCGCGGACATCGAAAAGGATACGCTGTGTCTCGATCCCGCCGCCTTCGAAGCGGCGATCACTCCGCGCACCAAGGCGGTGATCCCGGTGCATCTCTACGGTTCGATGGCGGATCTGGACGCGATCATCGCCATCGCCGACAAACACGGCATCGCCGTTCTGGAAGACTGCGCCCACATGCAGGGCGGCAAGTGGAAGGGCCGCGGCGTCGGCAGCTGGGGAAAGATCGGCAGTTTCAGTTTCCAGCAGTCCAAGACCCTCTCGGGCGGCGAAAGCGGCATCTGCATCACCAACGATCCCGAGCTGGCGGATCTGATGTACCGGCTCAAGCACATCGGATATTCGCGCAACGACGCGCAGGGCGGCGCCAAGACTCCGCCGCCCGTCGATCTCTGCTGCCACAACTACCGCGGGCTCGCACTGCAGGCGGTGATCATGGAAGATCAGATCGCCGGAGTGCCCGCCTACCTCGCGGATTGCGCCAAGTTCGCCAAGGCGACTGAAGAGGCGTGCAAGGACATCGAGGGCGTATCCTTCCAGAAGCCGGGACGACTGGCGACCCGTCAGGGCTACTACGCCCGCGGCATCGGCTTCGACGGCGAAGCGTGGCGGGGCATCGAGGCGAAGCACATCGCCGCCGCGCTCAAGGCGGAAGGGCTGAAATGTCTGCACACCACCTACGGGCTGGTCCGCTGCCACATGCTCTTCAACCTCAGCGAAAAGTACTGGCGCAACGCGGGCGACCCCGTGGCGGAGCGGGCCTGCAAATCGAACATCGTCGCCATGCACATGCTGATGTCGGCTCCGGGCGCGGCGGAGCAGGTCGCGGACGCTCTGCACAAACTCGCCGCGAACGCGGACGAACTGCGCGACTACGCGAAGAGCCGGCAATAATTTCCCAATATCGAAGCGAATTGCAGCTTTTCGGCTTGATAAACGCGCGACTGCGGCATATAATATGTCGCAGTCGTTTTTTTCGAGCGAAAAAATCGTTCATGACAACACCGACCAAACAAGGGGGAAATATGAAAAAGTATCCTATCGGAATCCAGATCTACACCGTGCGCGAGGCGCTGGAAGCGAACTTCAAAGAGACCTTGAAGCAGATCGCCGACCTCGGTTACGACGGCGTCGAATTCGTCTCGCGCTTCGGCGAGCAGACCCCGCAGGAAGTCGCGGACTACGTCAAGAGCCTCGGACTGAAGACTCCGTCCATGCACACCAGCCGCGTCAAGGGCGGCGATCCCGAGTTCACCGACTACGCCTACGCCAAGGCGATGGGCATG
>CACZPY010000194.1 GCA_902783135.1 uncultured bacterium | reverse complement strand
GCGGCGTGCAGCCCGTTGGGATAGACTTCGCCGGAAAGGTGACCGGGCTTTCTCTCGTGGCGGAACTCGTTCCAGATGGTGACTTTGATCATTTTTTATCCCTTTATGGTTGCTGGTTTTCTTGAGTTAATTGTTCAATTTCGCGTCGAGAGCGAGAAATGCCGCGACGAGTTCGCGGTGGATGTTGGAGTAGGGGAAACGTCCCTGCATCAGCGGGATGCGGGTGGCGGCGTAACTATCCGCCTGATCTATCGACTTTTGATCGGGCGCGTAGCCCAGCGAGCCGTTGCAGAGGCTGAGGATCATCGGGCAGGGGGCCTTCACTCCGGCGACGGTCTCGTTTTTGATCGCCTGCATGATCTCGAAGGGGGCGCCGAGAAACTCCAGCGGGCCGACCTTGACCGCGTAGACGTTGGCGACGATATTGGTGTTTGCGCCGGAGCGGAGCAGTGTGAGCAGTTTTTCCAATCCGGTGCGGTAGACGGTGTTCATCCGTACGTCCTTGTCGTCGTCGGAGGCGTCGGCGCGGTTCAGCACGGCGTCGATCTCGCGTTTTTTCTCCAGCAGCGCGGGCTCGTCCCACGATTTGACGGTGGAAAATTCGACGGTGGAGTACGCGGTCTTAACTTCATCGACGGCGATCTCCGCCGCCTTCGTCAGACCGTCGCGGATCGCCCGGGCGAAGCGGCCGGCGATGATGTCGAGCGCGAGCAGCGACTCCTGTTCCGGCTTGTGCACGACGCAGCTGTTGACGTCGCCTTCGGCGCCTTGCAGGAACACCCCGACCGAGCCGGGATGTTCGCGCATGATGTTGTGGATGGCGACGCCGGGATAGTCGCCGTGAAGGTAGTGGCACTTCTGACAGCAGACCACCGCGTGACAGCCGAAATTCACGATAAAACCCTTCAGCACCCCTTGCGCATCGTCGAAGCGGATCACCTGACATTCGGTGTCGGTGAGTTCCGGCTTGGCGGGTTCCCAGCTGTCGTCGAGAACCTCTTCGAGGGGAGGGGCGTCCTTGTCGTAGACGCGGTTGAGTCCGATGTGGCGGCAGGGCACGCGCGCGGCGGATACTTTGACTTCCCCGCGGTTGTTCCAGGCGTCGATCCCCGCCTGGGCGACTTTGTAGGGGAGTATTTGCAGATACGGCAGATCGGCGACGCCCCAGCCCACGTTGTTGGCGACGACGGCGGGGGCGGAATGGGTGTGCGTGACGGTGACGAGGATCTCCTCCGGGGAGAATTCCGGCAGTTTTTCCGCGATGATCTCACGGGCGAGGCGGGCGGTCTCCGGCGCCATGGTGGTGAGGTCGCAGCTGATGATGATCGCCTTGCCGCTGCCGGACTGGAACGCGGCGGCACGCGCCTCCAGACGGTCGCGGACGAAGGTGGAGTTGCGGTTCAGGAACGGCCCGAATCCGCCCATGCTGACGCCGACGCGCGGCGTGATGTCGAATTTTGCGAATCCCGCTTTCATGATGCCTCTGTTTTCGGTTCGAGAAACGATTTGCTTATAATATAGCGTCCGCGGTCACGGCATGTCAATATGCGGGACTACATAACGCCGCGCGCATCCGAGCGTCGATTCGGTGAAACGGATCGGTTCGGACAGACGGTTTACCTCGTCGGCGACAACTTCGGGATCGTATTTCCCTTCCGGGAACACGGTGAATTCGAATTCGTGCATCCCCTGATCGCAGACGGGGAAGGGGAGGTCGTCCGGGACGACACACGGGTTGTGATGCGCGAAATACGGCGAACGCAGCAGCGTCAGACGGAGCGCTCCGCGTTTGAGCACGTCGCAGCCGTAGATGTCGCGGCTCACCACCGTGAACGCCCGGCCGTCGTCGCCGAGGAGCGAGACGAAGTCGTAGAACGGCAGTTCCCGGTTGTCGGCGCTGCGTTCGATGACGCCGCCCGGGGCTCCCGCCCGCACCCCGCTGATCTCGAACGGCGGGATGAAGCGGAGCTTGGCAATCTCCTGTTTTCCGCTCCAGCAGACCCGGAGTCTGCAGCGCACGGCGGGGTCGCCGGAGTAGACGCGGGCTTCCAGTTCGAAGCTTCCGGCGGGGCACTGCCAGCGCTGTACGGCGCTGTAGAAGAGCGGCCCGGAGGCGAACGGCGCGAATTTGCCGATCCCCAAGTTCCACGAGTACTTCGCCTTGCCGGGGTAGCGGGTCATATCGTGGCTCCAGGTGTCGGAGGGATCGTCGATGATGTCGATCCGGGCTTTGAGGGCGCGGAGTGCCGGCTTGACGAGTTTTTCCGCGCCGGCGGGCGGTGTGCCGCGAAGCTGCGGGGCGTTGGGATCGTACTTGATGCGGACGACCCGCCGTCCGCCCGCCGGGATCGCGAGCGGCAGGGCGATCCGGTGCGAGCGCAACGTGGCGCCTTCGCCCCGGAAACTCTGCCAGACGATGGGATCGCCGTTTTCGTCGATGAGTTCCAGATTCGGACGCATGGTGACCGGCGGGTAGTAGCCGAGCCACGGGGAGAATTCGACTATGCCGTTCCAATTGCGGTCGGAGAGATTGCGGAAGACTGCCCGCTGCAGTTCGTCCGGCGCGGCGAGATCGTTTTCGACGCGGTGGAGCGTAAGGTCGATCAGTTCCTGCGCGGTGCTCCAAGCCCCGCCCGTGTCGGCGAGGGAGCGCTCCATGGCGCGATGGATGGAACACCCCCCGAGAAGATCGTGAAATTCGTTGAACAACAGCGATTTTTTGGCATATTTCAGCATGGCGTCCGCGCCGTCGGGGGCGGCTTCGGGATGGCGGCGGAGCAGATCTTCCGCGGCGCCGAGCAGAGTTTCGGCGCGGCGGTGTTCCTGCTTGATGCGGTGCATCACGGTGTAGCAGCCGATCGCATGCTGCTGGAGTTCGGTGCGGACGACGGGCAGTTCGACGCCGCTCTGCTTTACCGCGTCGAAGAAGGCGCGCGGATGGCTGAAGACGAGTTCGGTATCGGCGTTCCAATGGCGGTGTTCGATGAGGTACTCGATCTCGCGGCGCACGGGACCGCCGCCGTGGTCCCCCGCGCCGACCATGCAGAGCACGTGCCCGACTCCCGGTGTCGCCGCCCGGAGTTCGTTTTCGAGGTTGCGTTCGATGTTGACGAGGCGTCCGGTGGTGTTGTAACTGAAGATCCGGGCGACGGTGACGGAGCTGCCGTTGGGCGACTCCCAGCGGAAGAGGTTGCCGGGGAGTTTCATTTCGTGCGCTCCCGGACGGCGCATGATGTAGGAATCGACGCCGCAGGCGCGGTAGAAGTCGGGCAGCGTGGCGGCGTGGCCGAAACTGTCGACGTTGTAGCCGACGGTGGGGCTCACGCCCAATTTGGCGAAGGTCCCGCGCGACATTTCCGCCTGCCAGCGGAAGGCGCGCGCCGACGGCTGGTTGCAGTCGGGCTGGATGTACCAGTTGCCGACGACCTGCCAGCGCCCGGATCCGATGTGTTTTTTGACCCGGGCGTAGACGTCGGGAGCGCACTGCTCCAAGATCTCGTAGAACCACGCTTCGCCGCGGGTGATGAAGATCTCGGGATAGTCGTCGAGCATTTCGCAGGCGGTGCGGGCGGTGGCGACGACTTCGTCCATGCCCGCCGATTTGTCCCAGAGCCACACCGGGTCGAGGTGTGAGTTGAGGATGATGTGTACCAGTGTCTTCATTTTTACCCCCCCGCTTATTCACCAAAAAACGGCAAACCGCTTGAGGCTTGCCGTGTATCTCCTGAACCCGATGCCGTGTCGTATCATCGGCATTCCGTTATTTCCAAAAATTTTCGGTCAGTACTTCGTCCAGACACCGTCTTGCGGCGGATCGGCGGGTTCCATGCAGTAGGTGGTTATTTCGGCGCTGACCGCAGTGCGATTTCCTCCGAATCTGCTTAACGCTCTGGACAGCGGCATGTGGTAATTTGCGATCACGTCTTCGATGTCGGTCGAAACCACATGACCGTCATGGGCGGTGAAGTTCAGGCGGCCGCCGTGAGCGGCGTACAGCCGTGAGCAGTTGGCGGTCTTGCTTTTTTGCCCCTGAAATCCGTATACCGTACACCGCTGGTGGAACAACTTGCAATCCGGCTCCACATACGCACTGTCGGCGAACCAGATGCGGCGGCTCGGCGCCGATCCGCCGGCGGCCTTGAAACTGACGGTGTTCGATCCGCTCCACCGGTACAGGTCGTTCAAACTCGGCTGATTGAAATACCAGCCGGGGTGCGAGGGGTTTTTACCGTCCTTTGTTGGCTCCTTCGTGTAGTCAGTTGTTCCGTCGGTACGTGCCGGAGAGCCGTAGACCTGGGCCGTCCAGAGTTCGGTCGACCCCACCTTGAGGTACTGGAATCCGATGGTCGGACAGCGGTAGGCCGCACCGTTTTTGTCTACCCACAGGAGTTTTCCATTGATGGTGGCGCGCAGTTCCGGTATGTACTTGCCCTTGCTCATGCATAACGGCCAGACGAAATTCGGCAGGTTTGCTCCAAGGTCCGATCCGCCGGTGATGGTAGTGGGCTGTGCCGGCCAGAATTGCTTGTTGTCGTCGAGATAGGTAGTCGCAACGGTACCCAATCCCTTCTGGTTGTTGATGCAACTGGCGCCATGCGCCCGCATGCGCGCCTGCTGCAAGGCGGGCAGCAGCATGGCGGCGAGGATCGCGATGATGGCGATGACGACCAACAGCTCGATCAACGTGAACTTTTTTTTCATTTACACATACCCTCTTTTAGGTTGAAAAAATTACGGGCGATTGCTCTTCCTGTCGACGTAACCTCTTGTCGTCAGTTATTCTTCAATCCGCCTAGAAACGTGTTCAGATCGGCCGCCTGCCGCTGCAGCGCTTCCTGCAGCAGTTTTTTCGCTTCGGCGGCGTTCTTTTCGCGCAGCAGTTTGCGCGCCCCTTCGCGGGTTTGGGCGAACTCGGCGTGCAGTTGTTTTTCGAAAGCGACGATCCGATTGTCGGCCGGGTCGGTCGGCTTTGTCGCTTTGAGTCGCGCCAGTGCTCCCGTCTTCCACGGCGCGGGGGTCAGTTCCGCCGGGAGAGATTCCGCCGCGCCGATCGCGATCGGAAGATACACGGTGTGCCGCGCCGGACCGAACGCCACATAGACGCAGCTCAACACTCCGGGAAACTCCTTGTCGATCTCGAAGAGAAAGGCGTCGGCGTTGAATTTGTTGGCGATCGTATTGTTGACCGGCGACTTGTCACGCGCCTTTTCGTTCTCCTTGGTATTTATCTCCGCCGAGCCAGCACGCGAGGCGGCGATGGACTCCGCCGCCGATATGGTGTTGCCGCTCAGTCGTCCGCGTTGCAACATCTCGCGCGCCGCCCACTCGCGCTGTGTGCTCCAGCCGTAACTGCGGGCGGAACGCCGCGATACCGCCTGCATTTCGGGCATTTTCCACATACTCGAGTAAACACAGTAGGTGCCTTTGATCTCGTACGAGGCGAAGTGCCCCGGCGAACACTCGACCGCGAACGCCCGCTGCGGGTCGGCGATGAGGAAGATCGTTCCATTCGTGATCAGCCGCTTCTTGAAACCGTCGCGCAGATTGGCGACCGCCTTTTCCGCCGTGTCGCAGTTGCGCAGAATGATATTGATCGCGTTAGTGCTGGTGTAACTGATCTTGGTCACCTTGGGCATGCGGTCGCGGTGCGGGTCGCCGCCCGTGGCGAGCACCGCCACGCCGCAGCTGTTGATGCCCGCCGCGTTGAACTTGCTTTTGGTGTTGCCGATGCGCAGCGACTTGAAGCGGCCCTGCTTTTCGAAGCGGATGTCGGTCGCCACCGGCTTGCTGTTGTCCCGGATGCCGTGGAGCAGCATCCGCCCGGATTCCGAGGCTCCGGGCAGAATTATCCAGTCGGTATCGGCATGCGCCGCATTGAAGGCGAGCGCGCAGAGCGCCGCGACCGATACGTCACGAATGATATCGAGGCGAATGTTTTTCATGATAAATCCGTTGAATCTCTGTAATTTGAATCCGGCAACGACCGATCGTCAATTGAGATCGAGATAGTTGTTGCCCACTTCCGCTTCAAGCGTGCCGTATCTCTGGATGTAATTGGAGAACACCTGCTGCCCCCCGTTGATCGTACCGACGCGGATGTGAAGCCAGTTGCTCAGATCGTCGATCGCGGCGGATTCGACATGGGCGTCGTGAGCGAGGATGGTCGCCCGTCCGTTGTGGATCGGGGCGATTTTCCCCGCCGAATCATATCCGTCGTTGAGGCAGTACATCTCGCAGCGCTGATGGACAATTGGGGCGTAGGAGTCAACATAAACATTGTCGGCCAGCCATACCCGGCGGCTGGGACGGGAACCGTTTTCGGATACCAAGGTGTTTCCCGGCTTTTTCTTGGTGCCGCGCAAAGCATTGAGCGAAGGCAGGGTCATCCGGAATCCGGGACCGTAGTTGGTGTTGTTCATCCCGGGAGTGGCATAGGTCTGCGCCGCCCAGATTTTGGTCGTACCGGATTCGAGGTACTGGAATGGAATGCGCGGGCAACGGTAGGCGGGGAAGTCCTGCCAGGTCCCGCCGCCGTAAGAGCTGTTCTTGATGACGGGGGCCTGCGAGAGGTATTTCCCCTTTCTCAGGCAGATCGGCCAAACGAAAGCCCAGGTCATTTTTTCATTTGTCGGGTTGGTTACCGTCGTATGCTGTGACGGCCAGAATGAATTGTTGTCGTCCAGATAAGTAGTCGCTATCGTCCCCAGGGTTTTGAGGTTGTTGATGCAACCGGCGCTATGGGCGCGTTCGCGCGCCTGCTGCAAGGCGGGAAGCAGCATTGCGGCGAGGATTGCGATAATGGCGATGACCACCAACAGTTCGATCAGCGTGAACGATTTTTTCATGACGACTCCTTTGAAACTCTGCGGTTGAAGAACTTTTATTTTGTATAAAATATGCGTACGGTAGCGTCTTTGATCGCCCCGGTGGGATCGGCTGCGGGATCCAGATACGCCCCGATGGTACAGGAAATGGCTTTCCCGATGTAAGGCGGCGGGGAGCCGTTGCCGGAACCGCCGGTACCGTACATGGCGTGGTACTCCCGCAGACCATCCGTGGAGACGTTGGCGACGTGACCGTCCTGACAGGCGAGATTGACCCGCTCGTTATGCACCGGATACAACCGGGACAGCTCCTGCAGGTAACCGTCGCCGGGACCGTAAACGAGACAGCGTTGATGTATCACCGGATCAGTACTGCTGAAATAAGCGCTGTCGGCGAACCAGAGCCGACGGGAAGGACTGCTCACAGTACCGTTTCGTTTTACAAAACCGCCGCCGGTGTCGGTCGTGCTGGTTGTGTTGTAATACATATACGGTCCATTGAGGCTCGGCGCGTTCAACGGCCAACATTGTCCGACATGATCGACTCGGTTGACCTTCACCGTACCGTAGACCTGAGGAGTGTTGGTCGCCAACGGCTTGAATCCGATCTTCGGGCAGGAGAAGCCCTTTGCTTCGCCCCAACGGTTCCCGTTGCGTCTGAAGTCCGGCATGTATTTGCCGCGGGTCAGGCAGCAGGGCCACTGGAAGGTTTTCAGCGAGTTCGCCGTGCCGTACACGCCCGGCTCGCCCATGTTTACCCCCGACGGCCACAGATCTCTGTTGTCGTCGCGGTAGAACTGCCCCGCTTTGGCGGTGCTGTTGAGATTGCTGAGACAACTTGAGGCGAGGGCGCGTTCGCGCGCCTGCTGCAAGGCGGGGAGCAGCATCGCGGCGAGGATCGCGATAATGGCGATCACGACCAACAGTTCGATCAAGGTGAATGCTTTTCTTTTCATCACAGGATCTTTCTCTTTATGATATCCAAGTGTGCTTGCCCGATCCCAACTTTATCTTAACCCTGTTAATATATTACAGACATGCCGTTTTGGCAAATGGACAACGTGAATTATTTCGCTTCGCCGGTCAATTTGGTCATGAGTTCGTCCGCCGCCTTGAACTGACGTGCGAAACAGTCGTTCAGGAGTTTGACCGCCTCGTCCTTTTTTCCCTCGCGGAGCAGTTTGCGCGCCGCTTCGCGCGTTTCCTCGTATTCCGGGAAGAAGCGGTCCTCCAGTTTCTGTATCTCCGCCAGACCGGGGTAGTCGTTGCCGACCTTTTCCCGGAACGTCAGCACGTCGGCCGCCCATTTGCCGCTCGTGATCTTTTCCGGCAGCTGTTCGAGCGCCATCGGTATCGGCAACGCGATCGTGTGCCGCTGCGGTCCCATCGTCAGGTACGTGGTGGTCAGCTGCGCCGGGAACTCGGAGTCGAGCTCGAAGCAACTGCCGCCGAGCGAACTCACCGCTTTGCCCGGCGTGTAGCGGTACGGATAACGGGTGGCGGGGGTGGTGCCGCAGACCATGCGCGATACGTTGACCGTGCCGCGCGGTGTATATTTGCCGCCGACACGCTCCTTTTTCAATGCCATGCGGGTGTTCGCTTCGCGGGCGCGGTCCGCCATGATCCCGTTCGGAACCTTGGTCGAAAACTCTTCTCCGCCGGGCAGGTGCCAGGTATTGCTGATGACGACCAATCCGCCGGTAAGTTCCTTGACTTCGGCGTATCCGGGAGCGATGTCCACCAAAAAGGCGCGCTTCGTATCGGCGACGAGAAACGTGCCGCCGCGCCCGAAGCGCAGGGAGTTTCGTCCGTATTCCCGCAGCAGCATAGCTCCTTCATAGGCGCTGTCGCAGCAACTGACGATCTGCCGGATCATGAAGCCGTTGTCGATCTTCTGGTGCTCCTTGCCCGGATGATGGAGCGTCACATCGTCGCCGTCGTTATTGACGACGGCGATCCCCTTTTCGCTCACGGCGGAGGTGGAGTAGGGCGGCTTGGTGCCGACGCGCAGCCAGCGGACGCCGCCGGATCGGCGGAAATCCGCCGAAAGTTTTCCGGCATAACTGTCGCGGCTCTTCTGGATCAGCGTCATACCGGAGCGCGACAACGAGCGGTGGATCACCCAACTGGTGCATGCCGGCGCGGCGGCACATGCCAGCATTGCCGCCGTGCCCGCCAGCAGTATTTTTCCCGTTCTGGTCATGATATCACCCGAGGATCCCGGGTCACTTGAGGTTCTTCATGAACTCGAGCGTCGCCTGCGCCTGCTTTTTGAGCGTCTCGCTCAAGAGTTTCTTCGCCTCGTCGCGCTCGTCGCGGCGCAGCATTTCGCGCGCCTTGTTGCGCACTTTGGCAAACTCCGCCAACTGGTTGTTCTCGAACTCCACCAGCGCGGGATTCACGGGATCTTCCGGTTTGGCGGCATCCATGAGCCGGTAGCCGTTGTCCAGCCACTCCTGCGAGAAAAGTTCCTGCGGCAGCGCGTCCGCCGCGCCCATCGGGACCGGCAGATACACGGTGTGCCGCCACGGCCCCCACGCGACGTACACGCAGCTCAACTCGCCGGGGAACTCCGCGTCGAGGTCGAAAAGATAACTGTCGAGCACCGAGTTCTGGTTGAACGGCGCGGTCGTGAGTTTCGCCTTGCCGCGGTGCTTGGCGAAGCGCTCGCTGTTGCCGTCCGCCGCGTTCACCCGCGAAGCCGCGATGGAATCCGCGACCGAGATCGTCTTGTTGGCGTCGAACGCCATCCGCAGCGACTCGCGCGCCGCCCATTCGCGCTGGTAGTTGTTCGCCGCGCGGACCGCCGTGCCGACGGAACCGTCGTCCATCCCCGGCAGTTTCCAGCAGTTCGAGTAGACGCAGAAGGCGTGCGGAAGTTCCCACGAGGCGAAGTGCGCCGGAGAACACTCGATCACGAAAGCCCGCATCGGGTCGGCGATGAAGAAGATCGTACTGCCCGAGATCAGTTTCTTTTTGAACGCATCATGCATGTGGCGCACCGCCTGCTGCGCCGTGGCGCACGAACGCAGCATGATCACCGTGGCGGTGTTGGGCGTGTGCGTGTTGCCGTGTTTCGGCGGGTTTTTGTCGGTCGTGGGATCGCCGCCCGTGTAGATGATCGCCAGACCCTTTTCATTCATGCCGCAGAAGCAGAAACCGCTTTTGCCGCCGATCCGCAGGAAGTTGTATTTCACCAGATTGTTGGTCTGGGGCGTGTCGAGACGCATCCCCGGCGCGGAGCGCTTGCCCTTGCTGGCGTCGCGGGTGCCGTGGAGCAGCATCCGGCCCGAGGTGGAAAATTTCGGCAACACCATCCAGTCGACATCGGCGAAAGCCGCTGCCGCGGACATGGCGATCAGTGCGCTCAAAACTGAATGTTTGACGTTCATGATTGACTTTCCTTATGTTATTTATGGTTTACGGTTTTTATCACCGAATACTATTTTTCCGCCTTTTTGCCGCCCTTCGCCATCGCTTCTTCGCGGACCCGGGTCAGCAGCGCGTCGGCTTCGGCGAACTGCCGTTCGAAGCACTCGTTCAGGAGTTTCGCCGCCTCGTCGCGGCTGCCCGCTTTGAGCAGTTCTTTCGCCTGCGGACGGAGCTTTTCCACCTCGGCGAGAAATTTATCTTCCAGCTTGGCGAACTCCGCGATCGCCGGATGGTTGGCCCCGGCGTTGTCCAAGATGTCGTACGCCAACTGCGCCCAACTGCCGTCGCGCAATTTTTCGGGCAACTGGTTGAGCGACATCGGCACCGGCAGGAAGATCGTATCCTGCTGCGGACCCAGCGCGATGTAGGCGTAACTCAAAAATGCCGGAAACTCCTTGTCCAGCTCGAAGCAGCTGGCGCCGAGCGAATTGCCGCCGCCCTTGCCGATGCGGAACGGGAATTTTTCTTCGAACTTTTTGCCGCAGAACATCCGCGACACATCCATGCAGCCACGTACGGTGTACTTGCCTTTGACGCGTTCCTTCCGCAGCGCCGCCCGGACGTTGGCTTCGCGGGCGCGGTCACCGCGGCCGTAGCCGAGGTTCTTGGTCGAGATCTCCTCGCCTCCGGGCAGGTGCCAGGTGTTGGTGATGATGGCGATGCCGCCCGTGATCTCCTTGACTTCGGCGTAACCGTGAGCCAGATCCACCAGAAACGCGCGGTCGGGGTCGGCGACGAAGTACGAGGCGTTGCTGCCCAACTTCCATCCGGATCTGCCGACGCATTTGAGGAACTCCACCGCCTCGGCGGCGGTCGCGCAGTGCGTGGAAACATAACGGATCGTCAGCGACGCCGCCATGCCGACCCGGCCCTTGCCCGGATGTTTGATGTCGGTGGAGTCGCCGTCGTTCATGGTGATGGCGACGCCCTTTTCATTCATCCCGAAATTCGGATAATGCTGGTTGGAACCGATGCGCATCCAGCGCCAGCCGTTCGGCGCGATGCGGATATCCGCGTCCAGTCTGCCGCGGTAACTGTCGCGGCACTTCTGAATGATCATCCGCCCGGAATGGGACACCGAGCGGTGGATCGCCCAACTGGTACAGGCATCCGCCGACAGGGCGGCTCCCAGCACCGCCGCCGCTCCCAAACAGGTTTTCAACTGCATCATGGATACGCTCCCTCTATTTGTCCGGAAATCTTCTGTAGATCTCCGCGATTTCGTTTCAATCCTCTTTTTCCACCCGGCCGTCGTCCGAGAAGTCGCGCTTGCGAGCCTCCAGATCGCGGAACAAATGCCGCAGGTCGATCACCCCGCCGACGAAGAACCACACCGAACTGATCGCTCCCACGACGAACGGCACCACCACCATCGTGATCAGATAGTACATGCTCCACGTGGGATTTTCCCAGCGGGTCACCGCGTTGAAGATCAGCACCACGATGAAGGTCAGGAAGAAACGGTAGATGAAGGTGTAGAAAAATACCGAATATGCGATGGCCTTGTCGCTTTTCGTGTATTCGGGGCTGATGCCGATGAGCTTGCCGAAGATGTTGCGGAGCGACCACGATGAGGTGATGACCTTGGTCTTGTCGTCGGCATATTCCCCGCGGTGGAGCATCTTGTCGAGATCGAACGGCTTGCGGCGGGTGGCGAGCGAGAAAACGATATAGAATACGCAGCTTGCCACTACCGCGATGAAAAGTATTTCATAGGCGTTGATCGGGAATTTCTTGGCGTCCATCTGCCAGTCGATGTAGGGTTGGAAAGGTTTGGAGAGCAAGTCGAAGATTCGAGCCGTCGCCGGTACCCAGCCGCGGCGGTCGAGCCACGGATAGACCACATCCGCCCAGTTGCGCGACGTGAGCATCCCCGAGACCGAGATCAGCGCGCCGCTGATCAGCGAGGCGAATGCCCCGGCGGTGGTCCCGAAACGACTGTACAATCCGAAGACCATCACCGCGCCCGCGCCGCCCGTCCATACCGCGCCGACGATAACCACGAAGAGCTGCAGATAGTCCATCTGCGCCATCAGCAGCGACGCGACGAAGAAGATCGCGGCGGTCAGTACCGACAGCCATTTTATCAGCATCATCTGGTGTCGCGCCTGCATCGGATTCTTGAGGAACGGCAGCACCAGATCCTGCGCCATCGCGGTAGAGATCAGGAAGATCCGGCTCGCATCCGTCGAAACCATGATCATCACCACCAGCAGCATAAAAGCGCCGAGCAGCCAGTGCGGCATCAGGTTGCGCATCGCCACCGGGAATATCTGCTGGTAGTACAGCGTGCGGAACTTCTGATATTTGAGATTGGCGTCCGCGGTATGGTTTGCCAACATGGTGCTTTCGGCGACATCGAAGTAGACCGTGTCGAGGTTTTTCTTCTGCGACAGCGGTTCGTCTTTGCCGATGACATGCTTTTGCTCGCCGATCATGGCGGCGTTGCGGGCGTACTGGCTTTCCAACTCCGGCATGACCTCGCTGGCGACTTTTTGCGAAAGTTTCAGCCGCACCTTGTGGGCGACGCCGCTGAAATCCTGATGGTTCATCACCACGATCAGCATGAACCCCAGCACCACCATCATCAATTGCGAAAAACCGCCGCGCCAGGTGCCCAACACCCCGGCCATCTTCTGCTCGTGGGCGTCCTTCGCGCTGGTCGCGGAGCCGCTGCCGATCCAGATCGCCCGGTTCATGACCCGGGTGAAGCAGATCACGAAGATCATGAACAGGTTGAAATCGCGCATGTTCTTTACGTCGAACGGGTTCATGAAACTTTCACCCGGAACGCGGTCGAACATCACCGGCACGATCTCGTTGCTCCAACTGAAATTTATGATCGCGTAAAGCGTAATGATCAGGAACATGGGATAGCACATCAGTCCCTGAACGCAGTCCGCCACCAGCAGAGCCACCGAACCGCCGGCGAAGATGATGAAGAGCGCGATCGACAGCGTCAGCACCATCAGCGAGGCGTAGGTCGATACCGTGATACCGAAGACCGAATAGTACAGCGGCAGATCGAAGAAGTAGATGAAGAACCGCGCGGCGACCGCCGGCAGGATGATCTCGGTCAGTATATCCGCGAGCACATGCAGTATCGAAGCGAAAACGCGCAGCGCCCGGTTGTAACGCATCTCCAGAAACTGCCCGAGCGTCATCGACCGCGTCTCCCGGAACCGGTAGACGCAGAATCCCGTCAGTCCGATGAACATCGATACCACCAGCGGCGTCATGTTCCAGAAGTTGATGGAAAACCCGGTCAGGTAGTTCTTTTCCATATTCTGGATCAGCATCATCACGCCGAGCGCCTCTTCCATGCCGCCGACGCAGATCACGTAGCGTCGCGCCACCCGCCCCGCGGAGAGGTAATCCGCCATGTCGCGGACGTAACGTCTGCTGTAGAATGCCACCCCCAAAATGCACGCCATCGGCAGCAGAACTACCAGCCAATTTCCAAGCCCGAATCCCATTTCCTCTTTGTCTCTCCCCGTTTTGCCCCAGGCCGTCTGCACGTCCGCCGCGCGGACGATGCCCCCGGACGGCGCTCTGTGACCATCCGGGGAACCGGTGTTTGAAAAAACTGTTGTTGATATTATACCCGAAAAAACCGCAACGGCAAGAGCCGAATGCAAGTTTTTGTCGTTTTAACCAATCATTGTGTCGCTGAAAACGATCATGCGGTTCCCGAAACGGGGGGCCGCGTTGTTTTTTCCTCCCGCATTATTTATCTTTTTCCACCCGGCCGTCATCCGCGAAGTCGCGTTTGCGCGCCTCCAAGTCGATGAACAGATGCCGCAGATCGATGATACCGCCGATCATGAACCAGAAGGTCGAAATCAGCGCCACGCCGAACGGCACCAGCAGGATCGTGACGAGATAAAAGTTGCTCCAGCCGTGTCTGCCCCACGGCGACAGGCAGTTCAGCAGCGCCACCAGCACGAAGGTCCCCAAAAAGCGGTAGACGAAGGTGTAGCAGAATACACCATAGGCGATCGCCCGGTCGCCCCGGGTGTATTCAGGAGTGATGCCGATGAGCTTGCTGAAGGTGTTCCGCAGCGTCCATTTCGAGGTGATGACCTTCGACTTGTCGTCGGCGTACTCGCCGCGATGGAGCATCTTATCCAAGTTGAACAGCCGTTCCTCGCGCCACGAGATGCGGAAGGGGCGCCAACTGATGCGCAGCGTCTGGCAGAGCGAGACGATGACGTAACCGATACAACTGGATATGAGCGCCAGAAACGAGATCTCGTAGGCATTGATCGGGAATTTGATGGGGTTGATCTGCCACAAAACATACGGATGCAGCGGACGGCTGATGTTGAACATCAGATTGCCCAACGTTTCCACCAGTCCGTGGGCCTCGAGCCACGGATAGATGTAATCCGGCCAGTGGCGCGAGATCATGATGCCGGAAACCGATACGACGAAGCCGGTGATCAGCGCGGTGAATGCCCCCGCCGTCGTACCGAAACGGCTGTACAGCCCGAAGCACATCACTGAACCCGCGCCGCTGACCCACACCCCGGCGACGATCGTGATGAACAGCGACAGATATTCCATCTGCGTGACGTAGTACGACCCGAGGAACAGTATCACCGCCACCAGCACCGAGAGCCAGCGGATCAGCCACAGCTGATGCTTGGTCTCCATGGGCTTTTTGAGGAACGGCAGCACGAGGTCCTGCGCCATGGCGGTCGAGATGATGAAGATGCGGCTGTTGTCGGTAGAGATCATGATCATCACGATCAGCAGCATGAATAGTCCGAGCATCCAGTGCGGCAGCAGCGTGCGCATCGTCACCGTCATCAGCTGCTGGTAGTAGAGGGTGCGGAACTTCTGAACGTGCAGATTGGCATCGGGCTTCCCGGCGAAGGTTTTGCGCGCCGCTTCGAAATACACTGTGTCGAGGTTTTTCTTCTGCGATAACGGCGCGTCGACGCCGATCTCGTGCTTCTGTTCGCCGATGGCATCGACGCCGGCCTCGATCTCGCGGCGCAACTCCGGCATTACCTCTTCCGCCGTCTTGGAGCAGAGGTCGCGGCGGGCTTTCAGTGCGATATCGCTGAAATCCTTGTGGTTCAGCATCACGATCAGCATGATGGCGATCAGCACCTGCATCAAGGTGGCGAATCCGCTCCGCCAGGTACCGAGTACGCCCGACATTTTCTGCTCATGGGCGTTTATGGCGCTGGTTTGGGAACCGCCGCTGATCCACACCGCCCGGTTGAGTATCCGTTTTATGACGTTGACTACCAGCATGAAGATGTTGAAATCGCGCATGTTGGCGATGTCGAACGGGTTCATGAAACTCTCTCCCTGCACCCGGTCGAACATCACGGGAACGATATGATCGCTCCAACTGAACTTGTAGAGCGCGAAGAAAACGATCAGCATGAACATCGGATAGCACATGATTCCCTGGATGCAGTCGGTAACGAGCAGCGCCACCGAGCCGCCTGCGAAAATCATGAAGAGCGCGATCGACATCGTCAGCGTCATCAGCGACGCGTAGGTCGATAACGTCACTCCGCAGACCGTATAGTAGAACGGCAGATCGAAGAAATAGATGAAGAATCTTGCGGCGATCGCGGGCAGGAACAGTTCGGTCAGAATATCCGCCGCCACCCGGAGCACCGAGGCGAAGACGCGCAGCGGACGGTTGTAACGCATCTCGATAAACTGCCCGAGCGTCATCGCGCGCGTTTCGCGGAAACGGTAAAGACACCAGCCGGTCAGCCCGAGGAACATGCCGATCATGATGTTGGTGGTCTGCCAGAAGGACATGGAAAAGCCGGTCATGTAATG
>CACZPY010000193.1 GCA_902783135.1 uncultured bacterium | reverse complement strand
GTGGTCACCGGGTTGATGGCGCGTTACCTCATGAAACGTGGAGTGAAGACTGCCACCATAAAAATCGTTCAGACCGGCAATGTCGGCCTTTCCGAAGATCGCGACGAGCATCGCCGCATCATGGGGACAACACTTCCGGAAGATGCGGAAAACCTTACCGCGCCGCAGATTTTTTCATTTCCGGCATCACCGCACCTCGCCGCCGCGTTGGAAAAGCGCAGCGTTGATATGGATCGGATACTTACCGCCTGCCGTGCGCTTGCGACACGATACGATGTTGTCCTTGCCGAAGGCGCTGGCGGATTGGCGGTTCCCCTGACGGAAGATCTCTTGACTGTCGATTTTGTAGCACGCGAAGGTTATCCTCTGATCCTCGTTTCATCCGGCAAACTCGGGTCGCTCAATCACACCATCCTGTCTTTGGAATGTGCCTCGTCCCGTGGAATACGAGTCGCGGGCATTGTCTTCAATTACGCTCCCGATTCCGATCCGATCATAGATGACGACAGCATGAGAATGATGCGAAAATATCTTGTGCGGTACGGATTTCCACCAGCGGTAATACGGATTCCCAAGGTGGACAAAACATTTCCGGATGTGGATTTTTCACCGCTTTTCCCGTAGAGAGATGAATATGCATACGGAAATTGACCGCGATCATTTGTGGCATCCTTATGCCCCTACTGTCAATCCGCCTCCCGTCAACGGTGCGGTATCGGCTTCGGGTACGCATATCCGCCTTGCTGACGGCGACGAACTCATCGACGCCATATCCAGCTGGTGGTGTGCCGCGCACGGACATAACCGCCCTGAAATCCTTGCGGCGATCAGAGCGCAAAGCGAAAAGCTTGCCCACGTCATGTTCGCCGGATTCACTCATGAACCCGCCATTGCGCTTGCGGGAGAACTGCTGAAAAAACTTCCCCCTTGCTTGAACAAGATTTTTTTAGCAGATTCGGGATCGATTGCTGTGGAATGTGCCGCAAAAATGGCGATACAGTATCAAATTTCCCGAGGTTTGCACGGCAAGTCGCGCCTTGCCGCCTTGAAAGGGGGCTACCATGGCGATACGATCGGAGCAATGGCACTAAGCGATCCGGGCGGTATGCATACGATCTTCCGCGATCTGCTTCCAAGGCATTTCTTCGCGGATCAGCCGAAATGCCGTTTCGATGCGGAATGGGATGATGCCGACTTCGCCTCGATGCGGAAGCTTCTCAACGACCATGCAGACGAAATTGCAGCGGTGATCGTCGAACCCGTGTTTCAGGGCGCGAATGCGATGAACTTCTACCACCCCGAGTATTTGCGGCAGCTGCGCCGGGTCTGCGATGAGCACGATGTTCTGCTGATTTTCGATGAGATCGCCACCGGATTCGGACGCACCGGAAAACTTTTCGCCATGGATCATGCCGGAGTAGTTCCGGACATCATGTGCATCGGAAAAATTCTGTCGGGCGGAGTCATCACTCTGGCCGCCGCCATCGCCTCGCGACACGTTTCCGATGCGATCTCCGAAGAAGGGCGCGGCGCTTTTCTGCACGGACCGACCTTCATGGCGAATCCGCTTGCCTGCGCCGCCGCGACCGCGTCGGTACGACTCCTCAATGCCTACGATTGGCGGAGCAATGTTCTGCGTATGGAGCGGCAGATGCGGCGGGAGCTCGCCGAAGCAAGGGATTTCGCCGGAGTCAACGATGTGCGTGTACTTGGCGCGACAGCGGTCATCGAGGTGGAGAAGATACCATCTCCGGCTCGGGTGATGGAGATCGTGAGGAAACACGGAGTCTGGCTGCGTCCTTTCGGCCACTGGATCTATGCGATGCCGCCTTTTGTCACTCCGGAAGACGAGGTGACGCACATAACGGAAGCGATGAAGGAACTTGCTCATGGCTGAAGAGAGCGTTTACAGTCTCAAGATGCGCGCCGAGGCAAATGGGAGACACATTTCCGGCGCGGAGAAAATTCTTCCCGAAGCGGCGGTCGGCAAATTTGCCGAAGCGCTTTTGGAGCGGGCGATGCACCATGCCAACGGCCGCCCGGATTTCGTGAATCTCAAAATCGAGAAACTGTCCGCCGACAAGGTGCAGAGTCTCGAAGCGCTTCCGGTGCGTACGATCGAAGTCGCCAGCGCTGAGCAGGGACGCAATGTGATGACGCAATTGCTCGAAGATTCCGGAGTCGCCGATGCAACGATCATCGTAGATATGCTGTATCAGACATCGGGGATGCGCGGCGCGATACTGCTTGACGCGGACACATTGGAGCGTCTCGAACCCGATCATCAGCGCGGAGTCCGCGCCACATTGATGGACGATGCGGAAAGCGCGAGCAAGGGGGCAAATTCCTGCAAGAATCACTATGCGGAGGCGATCGTTCTGGCGACCAAGGTTGCCAACGCACCGGGAATGATAGCCGAACTCTGCATTTCTGACGACCCGGATTATACGACCGGTTATATCGCCTCCCGAAAACTCGGTTATGTCCGAATCACCCAGTTGAAGTCCCCCGGCACACCGAAAGGCGGTCGGATATTCCTCTGTCGTACAAAGGAGATCCCCGCAGAGCAGATCATCGACTATCTGGAAAAATCTCCGGTTCGGGTGACGGGGGTTCGTCCTCTCCAGCGGGAAAGTGTTTTCGACAAAAACGGCTTTGTCAACAACAGTCTGGAATCGCTCGAACACGATAACTTATTGCGGGACGAGCTCATTTTCGATTCCGCGGCCGCGCCTTGCGTCAAACAGGGCGGACGCGAAATATTGCTGCTCAGTTCCAACGACTACCTCGATCTTGCCCGCGATGAACGGGTCGTCAAAGCGGCCAAGGATGCATTGGAGAGGTTCGGTCTCGGTTCCGGCGGGTCCAGACTGACCACAGGCTCGACGGTGCTGCACCGCGAACTTGAACACGAACTGGCAAAATTCAAAGAAACGGAAGACGCTCTCGTATTCAATACCGGTTTTGCCGCCAACAGCGGCATTATTCCGGCGCTGTGCCCGCCCGGTGCGGTTATTTTCAGCGACGAACTGAATCACGCAAGCATCATCGACGGCTGCCGGGCGACAAAAGCGAAGACCGTCATCTATCGTCATAACGATATGCATGACCTTGCGGAAAAAGTGCGGACAACCAACCCCCGGCAGGGCGGTCTCATCGTCAGTGACGCGGTTTTCAGCATGGACGGCGACATTGCCCCGCTGCCGGATATTTTGGACATCGCGCAGGAATTCGGACTTTTCACGATGCTTGACGAAGCCCACTCCACCGGCGTGATCGGAGAATCGGGTCATGGGATCCGCGAACACTTTTCCGAAAGTCGACATCCGGATATTCTGATGGGTACGTTGAGCAAGGCTCTCGGTGCGGAAGGCGGCTTTGTCTGCTGTACGGCTGAAATGCGCC